>JANQUM010000190.1 GCA_030731175.1 Spirosomataceae bacterium | reverse complement strand
ATCTTGTCAGCACAATGTACTGATAAGCGAGTAAATATGGTCACCCCTGCCCTCTTCGAGCGTTTCCCGTCTCCTTTTGAGTTGAAAGCCGCCACCTCTGACGAGGTTTTTACCTACATTCGCAGCATTTCATACCCAAATAATAAGGCGAAGCATTTAGTTGGAATGGCAAAAATATTGGTCGAAGATTTTAACGCAGAAGTTCCGGCAGGAATCGAAGAGCTAACCCGCATGCCGGGCGTTGGAAGAAAGACCGCTAACGTAATTGCTTCCATCATTCACAATCAACCCACAATGGCTGTTGACACGCACGTTTATCGGGTTTCGCACCGAATGGGGCTTGTTCCGGTTCGGGCAAAAACGCCACTTGCCGTTGAGAAAGAATTGGTCAAAAACATCCCAGATTCGGTTATTCCGAAGGCACATCATTGGCTGATTTTGCACGGGCGTTACGTCTGCGTTGCTCGTTCCCCCAAATGCGATAGCTGTGATTTGACAAGCGTTTGTAAGCATTTCGAAAAATTACAACGAGCGAGAAAGTAAGATCTTTCAATAATTGCGATCACGAGGATTCGATCTAAAAATATCCTTTTTCCCTTCGCAGTTTTATGCTTTCCCGAACAATTTACGGTAAATGGGTTTTCGGTATAGAAACTGCAAATACAGCAGCGGGTACATCAAATAATCCGTCAAAACGAAGGGCGTTTTGAAGTAAATATCGTCCACGATATAAGTTGTTCCACCTCGGTTTTCAATAATATGGCGGTGCTTCCATTCGGATAAAAAGAAGGGAAGTTCTGTTCCTTCATCCACAAAGAACGAGCGATTATCCGTTTGTTCATTCTCCGTAATCAGGCTCGTCCAGTTTTGTTTGAACAGTATAAAATTCAGCTTCATACTTACAATATCACCCACTTTTTCACCATCGTAACGTTCGAGGTTGACGGGTGGAAAAGGCGGAGCAAGAGCTTTGAACAAGTCACCGTTAAATTTAGCAAACACTTCTTTTACAGATTCTTTAACAGACGTTTCTATCAGGATTTTCATGTGGTTTAAGTTAGTCGTGAATTACTACAACGTCTCCAGCGAATTGTTCGATTAAATTATAACTACAAGAAATATAACTTATCAATCACCTGATTACTAATATTTTAGCTAAACATAAATTACAATAAAAAAAATTGGCACGGGTTTTGTTCACCTCAACTTGCAAAGTCATTAATCCGACTTACATGTAATTTTCCTTTAAAAGACTTACCCGTCTCCCCATGAAAAAAAGCAATTTATTATACCTAATCATACTGTTATTATTCGGTCAATCTGCCGTGGCTCAGTCAGGTAGATTGAAAGTGGCGAACCGTCATTTTGAACAAGCGGCTTACATCGAATCCATTCGGACGTACGAAACGTTTCTTGCAACAAAATCGCCGAAAAAAGAAGACCACCGTACGGCGTTAACAAATTTGGCGTTCAGCTATCGAAAAGTTGACGACGCCCGAAACGCCGAACGCGTTTACCGTGAGTTAATCAAGACTTACGGCGAAGAACTCGAATCCGAGCAATATTTATACTTCGCACAAGCACTCGCCAAAAACGAACATTACCGTGAGTCGCAGCGAATGTATAGCAAATACGGACAGCAACAACGAGAAGATTTACGCGGAAGACGTTTTACGGTTGCTTACATGGACGAATCTGAGTTCTACAAAGACTCTTCGTTGTACCGCATCAATTATATGTACCCGTTAAATTCCCGGCAGTCGGATTTTAGCCCGATGTACCACGAGGGCGGTTTAGTGTTTGTTTCGGCTCGTGACGAAGGCGGGATCATCAAGCGGGTTTTCATGCAAAATGAAACGCCATTCCTTGATTTATTCCAGTTTCCTGACACAACCTTACTTGTTCCGCAAGAAAAAGAATTGAAAGGCAGCAGAACGGCTTCGCTTTCAAGCTACGGCGAATCTGAAGACCCTAAGGAAGTAGAAGCATTTGAAAAAGAAGCGAAGGAAATGTCTCAAACGGAAGAATTTAGCCGAACGCTCAATACCAAATACCATGAAGGGCCGGTCAGTTTTTTCAGCGACCACAAAAAACTCGTTTTCACTCGAAATAATTATAATAAAGGGCGTTCCCACAAAAGTAAAGACGGCGTGAATATGCTTAACCTTTTTGAGTCAACTTTTGACGGCAAAAAGTGGGGAGATGTAAAACCATTACCATTTTGCAGCACCGAATACTCGTGCGGACATCCGGCTATTACACCTGACGATTCCCGCATGTATTTCGTATCAGACATGAAAGGTGGCTACGGCGGCACAGACGTGTATATGGTAGAATACAGCGACGGCGAATGGAGCGTACCGATGAATATGGGCAAGGAAATCAACACGGAGGGGAACGAGATGTTTCCGTTTGTGGATGAAAACGGTAACCTCTATTTCGCATCCGACGGTCACGCTGGCTTGGGCGGCCTTGATATCTTTTTCGTCAACCTCGAAAACGGCATGCCGACAGCAGAAGAACCACAAAATCTCGGACATCCAATTAATTCCAGCCGAGACGATTTTGGTTTAATAACAACCGGAGACCGCAGCAGCGGATATTTCAGTTCAAACCGCCGCCGGGGATATTCAGACGACAATATTTACCACTTTAACCGTAAATGCCGCGAACTTAGAGTACTTGTTTACGACGCAAAAACAAAAGAGCCAATTGCCAACGCCGACGTGCGATTAATCAAAAACGGCGTTAACCAAAACCTCCTAATTTCTGATGCGGCGGGTGCAGTGCAAATCTGCATGGAATCTATGTCGAACTTCGAGTTTTTGGCAACGAAATCAGGTTATCAGAAAAACTCAGTAAGCTACGGAACGATGTCAACTTCGCAGCGAAACAAAACCGAAATAAAAATATATTTAGAGCAAACCAAACGCCCAATAATTGCGGGAACAATAGTTTCTGAAATTAACGGACAGCCACTTGCCGGAGCAACGGTTATCCTCAAAAATGAGCGGGACGGCTCTGAAGAAAAACTAACCACCGGAGAAGATGGGCGTTACGTTTTTCAACCCGAAAAAGACGGCAAATACAGCGTAACAGTAGTGAAAGACCGCTACGCCGCCAACTCAGAATATTTGGGTAAAGTAAAGAAAAACCGCGACGAAGAAAACTACGAACGCAAGATTGGGATGATTGGCGAAGGCGACATTTTCAAAATTGACAATATTTACTACGACCTCGATAAATACGCTATCCGATCTGATGCGGCTCAAGAACTAAATAAAAAAGTACTGCCTGTGTTACAGAAATTTCCTGACATAAAAATCGAAATCAGATCACATACCGATAGCCGGGCAACTGATTCCTATAATTTACGCCTCTCGCAGCAGCGGGCAAGTGCCGTGGTTGACTATTTAGTTCGTAACGGAATAGACCGTAATCGCTTGATAGCCAAAGGTTACGGCGAAAACGAAATTATTAACGAATGCCTCAACGGGGTAAACTGTAACGAGTCAAAGCATCAGGAAAACAGACGCACAGAATTTAAGGTTTTGACCGTTGGGAGTTACATTGGAAAAAATTAACAAATAGTAGCAAAAAAACTTTGGCACGGTTTTCGTAACTATACAATCAAAAGAGATAAAAACATTTCATTTTCATAGTTAAGGGTTAAGTTTTGTAACAAAAGCATCGTCATATTGAACGATGCTTTTTTTTGTTTCAGCCCTTTAGTTTGTAAATTTGTACTCGGTCAGTAAAACAGCGGCGAAATACATTCAATGCTCGGCTTTTAACTTTCAATTTCCAAACGGCGTGCTATCACATCTGCTCATCAAAAATTACGCTCTCATAGAGCATTTAGAAGTACAACCTGATGCTAACCTGAACATTATAACAGGCGAAACCGGTGCGGGAAAATCCATCATGCTCGGGGCAATTGGTTTGCTTATGGGGCAACGTGCCGATACCAAAACGCTGCACAATGCCGAGGAAAAGTGCATCGTGGAAGGAACTTTCACCATGGGCGGCTTCTACATTCAAAATATTTTTGAAGAAGAAGAACTCGACTTTCAGAATCCTTGCATGATTCGCCGGGAAATATCTCCGGCGGGAAAATCTCGGGCATTTGTAAATGACACGCCCGTAACGCTCGAAACTTTGCGGCGAATTGGCAGTCAATTAATGGACGTGCATTCGCAGCACGATACGCTTTCGTTGGGTTCAAACGAATACCAACTGCAAATCATCGATACCTTTGCCCAATGCCATCAGCAGCTCGTGGGTTATCAGGAAAAATTCCAATCGTACAATAAACTCAAAGTTGCGTACGAGTATTTACAGCGAGAATCTTCCAGCCTAAAAAAAGAATTTGACTACAATAAATTTTTGTTAGACGAACTCGATGCCGCAAAAATCAAAGTAAACGAGCAGGAAGAACTCGAAGAGGAACTCAATATTTTAGAAAACGCCGAAGACGTAAAACAACGCTTAGTTGGCGTAACCAATTTGTTCGGAAACCCCGAGCAATCAGTCGTTTCGATGTTGCAAGATGTTGTAGCAACCCTCGCCCCAATAAAGAATTTTTCCAATCAATATTCGCAGTTCGTTGACCGGATACAGAGTGCGTTGATTGAACTTAAAGACGTTGCAAACGACGTAGAAAACGAAGAAGAGAAAATTGAACTCGACGACGAACGCATCGCTATTATCCAGCAGCGACTCGATTTACTCTTTAAATTGCACCAAAAGCACGCCGTAAAATCAAATACTGAACTTCTGGAAATTCAGGAAACGCTGGAGCAAAAAGTCAGTAATGTTTTGAACCTGAGCGATAACATTTCTATTGCGAAAGAACGCATGGAAAAAGCGAAAGAAACGGCTTTAAAAACCGCCGAAAAACTTTCAAAAGTGCGGCAGGCGGTATTTCCCGAAATGGAAAGGAAAGTGGTACAGTTGCTCGCAGAATTAGGAATCCCGAACGCAAAACTCAAAATTGACCACGAAACCAGCGAACTCACCGAAGAAGGAATTGACCACATCAACTTCCTGTTTAGTGCCAATAAAGGCATTGCCCCACGACAATTACGGGAAGTGGCCTCTGGCGGAGAATTTTCTCGTTTGATGCTGATTATCAAATACTTACTTGCAAGTAAACGCTCACTTCCTACAATTATTTTTGACGAAATAGACACCGGAATTTCAGGTGAAGTTGCCAAGAAAGTAGGAAATATGATGCGAGAAATGGCAACCAATATTCAGGTTATTTCCATAACGCACCTGCACCAAATTGCCGGACTTGGCACAACGCACTTCTATGTTTACAAAGATGATTCAGCGGCGAAAACAATAAGCAAGATGAAGCAGTTAAGCAAAGACGAACGCATTGTGGAAATCGCTAAAATGATAGGCGGCGAAAATCCATCTGAAAATGCTATTCACAGTGCAATTGAAATTTTGGACGTCAAAGTTTGAGCAGCTTCTTCAAAATCAACTAATTAATTTTAACTAAATTCTCAACAAAACAACAAACATTAATGAAAACAACAACTTATCTTTTCCTCGCTTTTACTTTATTTTTCGCAACGAATTGCACGCCTGACTTAGAAAGGGAAATTGCCGAAATAGACAAAGAACTCATGACCGGCCACGACGAAGTGATGCCCAAGTCGATGAAATTGGGTGATTTGCGGGATGACGTGTTGGCGAAAGCAGCCGAAGGCGATAGCTCCGCAAAAACAATCGCCGTAAAAATTGCTAACGATTTGCAAGCCGCCGAAGACGGAATGTACAAGTGGATGGACGATTACAGCGTTGCCATGAACGACGAACAAGATCAAGCTAAAAAGCTCGAAAAGTATAAATCGCTGAAAGTTGAAGTAGCAAAAATCTCAACCGACACCGACAATGCCATGAAAGCCGCAAAAGATTTTATTGGAGAAAACGCTACAAAAACTGAAGAATGAGCAACCCAACAAAAAAACTTTTAACTCTTAACTTTCAACCGTTAACATCACTTGTTCTTTTATCCTTCATCTTTATTCTCAATAGCTGCACCGAAACCAACCGTGAATTACCTTTTCTTGGTCAGCACGATGAAGTTAACGGCAAAACGGTTTACCACCAAATTCCTGAATTTACTTTCACGAATCAAGACAGCGTAACCGTAACGCAAGCAGATTTTTCGGATAAAATTTACGTTGCTGATTTCTTTTTTACCTCCTGCCCTACCATTTGCCCCGTGATGAAAACGCAAATGTTGCGGGTTTACGAGAAATTTAAA
>JANQUM010000189.1 GCA_030731175.1 Spirosomataceae bacterium | reverse complement strand
GGGCGAAGTACGTCTTGCCCCCGCACTAAAATATCCTTCTCATTTATTACTTTTATGCCTTCGGCGAAGAGCGGTTCGATTTCGGGAAGACTGATTACCCGCTCAATGCTCGTCCTGATTTCTTCGCTTTCTACGTCGTTGATTACACCTTCAAAACCAAGCTGTCGAATTGCCTCGCTGATGTCATTCCGGCTTTTTATCAAAGCAAAAGCGGCGTGAACTTTATTTCCCCGGTCTTTATTTTTCGCTAAGGTTTCGGGGTCAAATATTTTTTCTGACGAACGCCGCAAACGCAAGCGATCACCACGATCTTCGCTAATTATTTTTGGTAAAACGATGGTTGGTTTATCTTCCTTTTTTTGTGTTTTCTTGAGCGTTTTCCCTTCGTATAGTATTACCCGTTCTACCTCTTCGGGGTTGATTAACGACTTCCCAACAGCATCCAAATGATTTTCTAAGAGCCTTGCTACGCCTTGCGTTTTTTTACGAAAATCACGCCCAGCGTAGATGTACAACTTGTCCGTTGGGCGTGTAAAAGCCACGTAAAGCATATTCAAATTTTCAATAAAAAGTGCTTCTTCTTCAGTTTGGTGTTGCTCGGCAATCGCGGTATTCAATAAGCTACCTTTTACTGTAACTGATGCGGCACGCATACGCAACGGCTCGCCGCTTTTTTCTGAGATAAGCTCTTCGTAATCAACACTTTCCAAATCAACCCAAAGCCTACTTCCGTTTCTGAAACCCGTTGCCCAATTGGTAAACGGCACAATTACAATTGGGTATTCCAACCCTTTTGATCGGTGAATGGTGGTGATGGTAATCGCGTCAGCGTCAGTAGCAGTGGCGATAGATTTTTTACTTTTTTTCTCTTCCCAATAAATCAGAAAGTCGTGTAAGTGATTGCTCTGTTTCGTTCCGAAATCAAGGGTTAAGTCCAGAAAAGCGAGTAAGTAAGGTAACTCAACAGTTTGCTCAAATAAATTCAGCGTTCGAATGATCTGCTCGGTAACGGCGTACAGCCCTGATTTTTGCAGTTTGAAGGCTTCGAAGTGAAAACCTCGCTCCGAAAAGAAATTGTAAAAATCGTTTACATCAAGCGATTCTACCGCCGCAGAAATAATTGAATTTTCGGTAACGTTAGGTATTTTTCGCAAACGAAATTGATAAAATAAATACGCCGCTTCGTACTTGGCAAGTTGATTATCGGGTTGGTCAATCACGCGTAAAAATGCTACGGTCAACCGAATTGCCCCCGAATGATTTAGCAGCAGCGAATCTTGCGAAATGACCGAAATTTTCTGGTCGTTCAGATATTGGGCAATCAAAGACGAATGATACACTCGCCGCGTCAGGATGGCAATATCCCGCAAATCGTAGCCTTCGCTCAATGATTTCCGAACCGTTTCGACAATTTCCTGTAAAACTAATTCTTCATTTTCTTCGTGCGGAAAAACGCCAATTTCTACGTGTCCGCCCGTCGGGGCATTTTCACGGGCGGATTGCTCGAAAGTCTGATAAGCTTCCGCTAAAAGCGGAAACGCGTCTTTGTTAGCTTCCGTTGCCCGACGAAAAAAATCGTTATTAAATTCAATTATTTCGCAGGCACTGCGGTAATTAGTTGTCAGCGAAACCGGGTCTAAAAACTGATTAGCTGTTAATAATTGGTCTTGCTGAAAAACAGAAAGTAACGGATTGTCGAGTAATTTTCCGAGGTTTTTATTGAACAAATGAACGATCAATTCCATCTTCCCGCCCCGCCAGCGGTAAATTGACTGCTTTGCGTCGCCAACTACGAGGTTAAAGTGATTTCCCGCCAACGCATTTTCAATCAGCGGGAGCAAGTTATAAAACTGCATATCAGACGTATCCTGAAATTCGTCAATAAGAATGTGGTTGAATTTTTCGCCCAAGCGTTCGTAAATAAACGGAACGGGTTCAGAAAGGACAATTTTCAGAATCAATCGGTTGAACTCGGCGAGGTAAACCTGATTATTTTCGGCAAGAACGGCGTCAAACTCTTCTTTTACTTTTTTGAGCAAAGCGAGTTTGTACATATCGTTTGAAAGAATTTCTAGTAAGGTGTATTTCTCCGAATGCGTTTCCCTCAGTTCTTCCAACTCATTTACCGCCAAAACTACTTGCGATTTGATACTTTCAAAACGCTCGATTATTGGCTTCGGGGCTGTTTTAGTAAACCATTTATCTTCTTCGATTGAGGCTCGAATTCGGCTGCCGTATTCTTTTGTAATTTCAGACTGTAAACCGCCAATGTAAGAAGCTACGCCGCTCGCTTTTCCGTAAGAAAAATCTGTAATAGAAATTCCCTGAGCTTCGATAAGTTGCTGCGTTTCGGCGGCTTTTGATTTGATGCTTTCTTCAAACCATTTCGTGAATTTTCTGATTTTTCGGTGAATTTCCCGAAAGTCGTCAATCTTTAATTTGTCTAATTTTGAAACTAAAGGATAATACTGATCTTTGAGCATATCATCGCTGAAAGCGGCGAGGTCGGCGGGCATAGCGTTCCAGCTTTTTCCGTCTTCAGCTTTCTCCAAAGCGAAGTTTTCGAGCATTCTCGTGATATCTTTGTGTTCGGGATCTCCCGCTTTTGTGAAGAGCCGCTCCACGGCTTCGAGCATCACGGTATCTTTGTCAAGTACAATTTCGTAATTGAAAGGCAAATCCAGGTCATCGGTGAATGCACTGACGAGCTGATTCACAAAGCTGTCGATTGTCTTAACAGAAAAATCTGAATATTCGTGAATAATTTGGTGGAAAACCGCCGCCGCTCGCTTCATAATTAATTCATCAGAAACCGACGGTTCTTCGACTTGAATTTCGTCCACAATTTCCCGAAACATTCCCCAAAATTTCGACTTTTCACCGAACCCTTCGCCGCCAAAATCTTTAAGTGCCGACAGGATCCGCGATTTCATTTCGTTTGCGGCATCGTTGGTAAACGTAATTGCGAGAATATTTCGCACGTAGGTCGGTTTTGGCTGCGAAAGCACCAATTTCAAATACGCCCGAGTGAGCGTGTAGGTTTTGCCAGAACCGGCAGACGAGCTATAAACTTTGAATTGTGACAATTGTGTAGGAAGGGTTTTGATGAAGTATTTTCGCTAAGAATTATTCTTTCTCAAAGATAAAGTAATTGTAACGTCGCGAAAAAAAAGCACGGGTTATTTCACGCAAAAAATCCCCCGCAGAAACTACTACGAGGGATTATGCCAGAACGGTTATCTTTCTCTAAACGCTATCAGGAATTGTTGAAATTACTGCTGCGTTATTTTACTCGCCCCAGAAGTGTCTGAATCAAGGTTATCTACCTGCCCAAAACTGATGCGGCTTGCTCCGTTTGCTTCGGCTTTAGCTCGCTTTATCTTGACATTTTTTGCGTTTACCCTACTCGCTCCACTTACGTCAAAGTCGGCTTCGTTTGCTTTTCCGCGAATATCCAAGCGGCAGGCTCCACTCAAATCAACTGATAAGTTTTCTGTTTCTGCATCAATTGCAGCTCTTGAAGCTCCACTCATCGAAATATCAAGATTTTGCAGGTTTTCAAAATCAATTATTTTTGCCTGCACCGCACCACTCATTTCAAGTTTTTTGAGCGTTGGCATGGTTACATAAACGTGTACTTTTTCACGATTTGAGATGAAAATATCCTCAAATTCTACGCTCAGCGTATTTCCGTTTACTTCCAGTTCTAAGTCTTCCAGGTCAGATTCTCGCTCAGCAACAACTTCTACACTGTATTTATCACCTTGCCGCACGGTGAGGTAAAAAGCGTTACTGATGTCAAGATTGCTGAAATTTTCGAGGTCGAAGGTTTTGGCGTAGCCGTTACCTTTTCCTCCTTCAAAAGCGTAGCCGTCAATGCTGTTTTCTTGGTCGTTATTACGTTCGTATTCTTCTTTTTCGTCGTCTGAAAGCACGGGGCAATCCAGGCATTTTATTTCGCTTTCGGCGTTCATTTGAAATGTAAACTTGTTTACATCGTCGAGGTCAATGCTGTTTTTATTCCGTAGACGCCAGCTATCAGATAGTACGTTGTAGGCAAAGCTTGGCGACATTTTGAAAGGTCTGTTTGCGGGAATATACAACCGCATCCGTAATTTTTGATTTCTGAAAGCGGCACCGTTTGCCAGCGAGCTGTGGCGATCAAAAACGATAACCGAATCCCGTTGGATAGTTTTATAATTGATTACTCGGGCGTTTTCTAAGGCTTGAGTACGAGTTGCACCAGAGGCTTCGAAAGATTTTTCGAGACGAAGAGCTGAGTCATTGCTGGTTTCTAATCTAACGCTCACGCTATTTTCCCACGCTTCGTCCGACATTTCTTCCGAATCAAGAAAAAGCGTACCATTTGGCATCGTGAAATTTTGAGTTTCTTCATGCGTGGCATCACGGGCAAAATTAAGAGAATAATTTGTACCGATAGACGTTGCACCAACCAAGCCAATGAACCAAACACCCAAACCCGATAACCAAACATTCCGGGTAATCAATTGCCGATTGGCAATTAAAGAAACGCCCAATAATGCGATGGTAACGGCAGGAATAAACGTTGCTAAAAAACCGAAGAAACCCGCCCATGGGCTTATTTCACTGGCAAGCATACCTACTTCGTAAGAGTTATTCAGCCAGGTCTCGTTTGTGGTTACACCGAAGAAAATGGCCAATGAAGCAATGATTCCGATTGCTAAAGCTCCGCCCAAAATGAGAAGAAAAACGCCAATTAAAATCCGCACTATTGGTCCTAAATTGCTCAGTAAATTACCGATGGCACGTAAAACAACGGCAATGATACGGAACGGGAAAAGTAGAATTTTAGTCAAGGCGTTTTCAGGAGCGTTTTGCGGTACGTTCAGGCTCCGTTTTACGTTAGACTCGATATTTTCGAGCGTAACGGGTTCGCCTTTCATCTCCATTTTTTGAGTCAATGTACTTGCCTCAGGGGCAGAAACCCACAAAATTATGTAGGCAATAATACCTGCCCCGAAGAAACCAGATAAAACAAATATCAGCCGGATTATAGCAATATCTACTCCGAAATATGCAGCGAGTCCGCTGGCAACACCGCCAACTACTTTGCCGTCAGGGTTGCGGAAAAACTTCTTAATTTTCGGGTCTTCTTCTAACCTGTCATTTGGCGGGAAAGCGATCCAACATACAATATAAGCGATGAGCAAAAAGCCCGATGCTCCGGTTTCTGTGACTGGCGATAACCCGAAGAATAGCAACAAAAATATAATTCTGACCCACGTAACATCAATATTAAAATAATGAGCAAGCCCCGAAAGCACGCCGCCGAGTGCCTTTCTGTTAGTATCACGGTAGATTTTTTTACGTTCTTCTGGTTGTGCCGCTGCAGTTGTTCCTTCTGAAAACGTTTCGAAATTTTCCACCCGGGAAGCAGCTTCAAAATCTCCCTCTTCTTCGAGAGCTTCAAAATCAGCAACCGTTCCCATGGAAGCAATGAGTGTATCTACTTCGCTTGTTGAAATCACGGTCTGACCTTCAATTGCTCCTTTTTCAAGAAACTTTTCGGCAATTCGGGCTTCGATATCCGAAATTATTTCCTGACTTCCTTCATAGTTTGAAAAATACACCTGAACCGATTTCAGGTAATTATTTAACTTAGCGTACGCATCGTCTTCGATGTGAAAAACTACGCCAGCGATGTTGATTTGTATAGTCTTTTTCATTTTTGTGTATTTACCTCCCCCAACCCCTCCTCATAGGAGGGGAGCAAGGAAAATTGTTGTTTTAAGGGTCATAATGCCTTTTTAGTAAAAGCCGTTATGAGTATTTATATTTTTAGCGAATTAGTCGGTTTAGTCTGAACTGACGATGGCGTTTACCGAATCCGAAAGCTCAGTCCAAGTGTCGGCGAGGGTTTTCAGAAAATCATGCCCTTCTTCTGTAAGCACGTAATACTTCCGGGGCGGCCCAGAAGATGATTCTACCCATTTATATTCCAATAACTTTGCGTTTTTTAGACGGGTCAATAGCGGGTAAAGCGTTCCTTCTACCACCATCAATTGCGTGTCTTTCAGTTTGTCAAGAATCTCGGAAGCGTATACTTCTCCTTGCGAAATAATGTGCAGAATGCAGTATTCTAAAACGCCCTTTCGCATCTGCACCTGTGTGTTTTCTATTTTCATGTAATCATGTTGTTAATTTTTCTAAGATTGGAGAAGTGAGATAGGAGATTGAAGAACTCTGGTATTTCTCTCTTATCTCTCATCTCCGATCTACTTATAGCTTTTTCATAATTTGATAATGCAAACCTATAAAAAGGTACTATG
>JANQUM010000188.1 GCA_030731175.1 Spirosomataceae bacterium | reverse complement strand
GGCTACGTTGAAGGTCGTTTTCGGGATAATCAATACTACACGCTTCAAACCGAATACCGACGAAATATCAACAAGTTCTTTTGGGCAGCGGCTTTTGCCAATATTGGTCAAGTTGCCCCAACAATCGGCGAGTTTAAAAACGAAAAGCTTTACGCCGCCGGAGGCCTTGGAATCCGGTTTAATTTTAATCGAGAAAAGAACCTTTATACTCGTATCGATGCCGCTGTCAATCAGTTCGGCGATTTCTCTTTCTACTTCCGAATAATGGACGCGTTTTAAAAATCTGAAATTCAACAATGCTTCGCTACCAATTTTATCCGACACTTTTAAACGAATACCACCGGTATTTGGCCAATCCGTCGAAAGATGCGTTTGATATGTTGATTAACCGTATCAATCGAGTTCCGATTACCGACCCCGAACTGTTGAAGAAATTCGGCAAAGGGATTTCGTTTGAATCTGCCGTTTTAAAAGATAAGCCACACCAATTTGCTCCTGAGTTGGTAAGCGGAGCGAGAGAAATGCTCCCTACAAAGCTAAAAAGTCAACAATTTATTCAGTTTACCCACAAAGATATTCGTTTTTATGGCTACGCCGATGTAGTGGGAGAGGGAAGGGTAATTGACATTAAAACCACAAAAACTCATCGTCCGAATCGACACGACTTCAATTTTCAGAACTTATATCTATATGCGTTGAAAGACGCGGGTTTTCGGCAAATGGATTACCTCATCTGTGATTTTAATAAACTTTACGTTGAAACCTATGACGCAGAAGTGTACGATTTTAATTATTTACTAAACGAAATGGAGCAATTTGCTGCCTTTGTAGAAGAACACAAAAGCCTGATTACCGACAAAAAGATATTTATCGAAGAAATTCAGGGCGGGTTGTTTGCGTGAAAGCCCTCATTTTAAATCTTTTACGTTCAATATTTTGATTCTTTTAGAATATTCCTACCTTTGCCGTCCGTTTCAGAAAGTGCAAACTGGATGGCGGCGAAAAAAGATGTTTATCTTGTAATGCCTTTGTGTTACGCTTCCCCTGATAAATGTCTTTTTTTTGGAGAAACGAATGAGCATCTGAAAACAGCATAGTGGATTGTGACTACGCCGTGGCTGAACAGTTTGTGGTTCGTAAAATTCGTATTTCTCAAACTTTAAATCAATTACAATAATGGCGAAAGAAATCGCAGGTTACTTAAAGTTGCAAGCGAAAGGCGGACAGGCAAACCCTGCCCCTCCGATTGGACCAGCCTTAGGATCGAAAGGTGTTAATATCATGGACTTCTGTAAGCAGTTCAACGCCCGTACCCAAGATAAAATGGGTCAGGTGGTTCCGGTATTAATTACGTATTACAAAGACAAGTCATTTGACTTCGTAATCAAAACCGCTCCAACGGCTGTGCTTCTTAATGCTGCCGCTAAAATTCAAACTGGTTCTGCCGAACCCAATCGTGTTAAGGTTGGAACGGTATCTTGGGACGACGTTCGTACGATCGCCGAAACAAAAATGCCAGATTTGAACTGTTTCACCGTTGAGTCTGCCATGAAAATGGTAGCCGGAACGGCCGCAAACATGGGCATACGCATTAAAGGAACAGCTCCTTTTTGATTGCACAAATCACAAGTTTAAAAATGGGAGTTACGCCCCGTGCGTAACGTTAACTACCAAAACAAAGCATAACAATGGCTATATCTAAAAAAAGAAAGGAAGCCCTTTCGAAATTTGACCCTTCTCAGGCGTACAGCCTTGTAGATGCGGCGAAGATTTTGAAGGAAATCAGCTTCACAAAGTTTGACGCCTCTGTTGATATTGATGTCCGTTTGGGCGTTGATCCTCGGAAAGCAGATCAAATGGTTCGTGGAGTAGTGGCTCTTCCTCACGGAACGGGAAAAACAGTACGTGTACTCGTACTCTGTACTCCTGACAAAGAAGAAGAAGCAAAAGCTGCTGGTGCTGACCACGTAGGTTTGGACGATTACATCGAAAAAATCGGACAGGGCTGGACAGACATCGACGTAATTATTACCATGCCAACAGTAATGGCAAAACTTGGTCGCTTAGGTCGAGTACTCGGTCCTCGCGGATTGATGCCAAACCCAAAAGCAGGTACTGTTACAATGGATGTAGGTCAGGCAGTTACAGAAGTAAAAGCAGGTAAAATCGACTTCAAAGTTGATAAAACCGGAATTATTCATGCGGGTGTTGCAAAAGTATCTTTCGATGCTGATAAAATTGCTTCAAATGCAAATGAATTAGTTCAGACACTTCTTCGCTTAAAGCCTTCTTCGGCGAAAGGTACTTACGTAAGAAGCATCACGCTTTCAAGTACAATGAGTCCGGCCGTTAAGATTGATCCTTCAACTATAAACGGAGTTTAATCATGAGAAGAGAAGAAAAAGAAGTTATCATTCAGGAACTCACGGAAAAATTCAACAACAATCCGTATTTCTACATCACCAATGCCAGCGGCATGAGCGTTGCTAAGACCAACAAGCTTCGTCGTCTGTGTTTTGAGCGTGGAATAGGATACCAAGTTGTAAAGAATACACTTATCCGTAAGGCACTTGAAACATTGGAGACGGATTATTCGTCTTTCAATGAAACCGTTTTGACCGGATTTTCAGGAATCATGTTCCATCCAGAGTCGGGTAAAGCTCCAGCGAGCCTTATCAAAGAATTCTTGAAGGAAAACAAGGAATCGATCAAGTTAAAAGGTGCCTCAATTGATGGCGGACTGTTCATCGGTCACGATCAATTAGATGCTCTCACAACGATCAAATCTAAAGACGAGGTTATCGGAGACATCATCGGCTTGTTGCAATCGCCAGCGAAAAACGTTATCGGTGCACTACAAAGCGGTGGAAACAAATTGGCTGGTATTCTTAAAACTCTATCAGAGAAAGAAGCAGCCTAAATTTAAGATAAAAGAAGAAAGGCATAAGATAAAAGACCAACTGTTAACGGTAACGTCTTTACTCCTTCATCCTTATTCTTTACGTCTCGAATTATTTTTTAAATCAATTTAGTAACAAAATTTAAAACGAATACAATCATGGCAGATTTGAAAGATTTTGCTGAGCAATTAGTTAACTTAACTGTAAAAGAAGTAAACGAATTAGCCGCAATTTTAAAAGACGAATACGGAATTGAGCCTGCTGCTGCGGGTGCGGTAATGGTTGCTGGCCCTGCTGGCGGTGATGCTGAAGCTGTTGAAGAGAAAACGTCATTTGATGTTATCTTGAAAGCTGCTGGTGCAAGCAAGCTACAAGTTGTTAAATTAGTGAAAGACCTTGCTGGTCTTGGATTGAAAGACGCCAAAGATTTGGTTGATTCAGCTCCAAAAGCAGTGAAAGAAGGTATCGCTAAAGACGAAGCTGAAGCTTTGAAAAAGCAACTGGAAGAAGCTGGTGCTGAAGTAGAAATCAAGTAATTAGAAGCTCGCTTCAAAATTATCTTAACAATTAAGCCCGCAAGCAAACGCTTGTGGGCTTTTTGTGTTATATTAAAGGGGCAAAGTTACGTCTGAACTTTTTACCAACGACAAATTTATTACTACATTGTCGCTCAGTTGATGTACACTACATTCACTGACGCCTAAAACGTCGCTAACTATCATTCAATTTGAAAAAAAAACTACTCTTTGGCGTTTCGGTTTTTATCGTACTTTTGGTATCGCTTACGGTCATCAAAGACTTCACTGTTCCATTAACAGGCCCAGATGGCGGCGATAATGACTTTTGGGAATACATGGGTTATTTTATTCACACAAATATCTCTTTTTTCAAACCGGAGCATTATTTTTTGCCTCACATTGATTTCAATAGTGATCAACATCTTTATCCTTTTGGTGGCAACCATGCTTTACAGGGTTGGGGAATAGAGTCTTGCTTGTGGTACGCGATATGCTACGAACTCTTTGGAAATTGGGGCAATTGGTTAGGATATTACTACATTTTTAGTGTTTTAATTACCTTTTGGGGCAGTTTTTTATTACTCAAAGCAGAAATTGGTTTTACAAAGAGCTTTGGCGTTGCTGTGATAGTTGCATTATTTAACTTTTACGCTCTCCAACGATTTCCTTATCATTACGTACATGCTATTCAGCATTGGTTAACACTTAGTCTGATTCTGGATTTTATATTGTTCCGACGTTTTTATTCTCAAAAAAACATTACACTTAATTTACTTCTACTTAAAGCGTTAATCCTCATTCTTGTTTTAGGTTTAGAAGTGGGATACGTCGTCGGTCTGGCGTTATCGTCCTTTACGCTGACGTTAATTTGTTCCTTAATAATCCTGATTTACCGTACGAAAGGAAAACTTTTTGCACATTTTAAAACTTATCTGAATCAATACGCAGCCGCGTTTAGAACCAATCGGAAAAATGTTCTTCTCCTTATACTGATTGCCTTTTTTGGTTATCTGTATGTTCCTATCGTTAGTCAGTTATTTTTGGAAGTAAAATCATTTCCCGAACCTACCGCTCACGGCAACTGGTGGACGCATCCCTTGCGGTTATTACTACCATTGTTTTTCCCTCCCGAGCCAGATATTTTTCATAAATTTTTGAAAGATGCTAACGATGTATACTTGTGCGGAATGGTGGGTTGGCTGGTATTGTCATCGGCAATGATAGGTCTTTGGAAATTGCCAAAAAAAGACCGGATAACGTACATACCCTTACTAATTCTGTTTATTTTGTGCGTATTTTATCACCCACGTTTATTTCCAACGCTCAAAATATTTCCGTGGTTTGAGTATGCCCGTGTGCCGGGAAGGTCAACCATCATTTACCCAACCATTCTGACTTTACTAGCCATTCCGGCGTTCGAAATTCCAGCAAAACGCTGGATGAAATTATTGTACGGTATCATTTTGCTGATCGGTTTAGCCGAACTCTTCGTGAATTATCGTTTCCAGTACAACAAAGAGACCTACCAGTTTGCTGATAATTTTCGGGAATATATGGATACGGTGAAGGAAGCACCCGGCGAAGCAATTTTTGACTATCCCTTTTGCATTGTGGGCGGCAATGGTGTGGGTGGAAAGGAAGGCTTGGCGTCGCTTTACGTAACCATGTCTCACGTTTCCACGATGCAACGCTTTCACAATAAAAAAACGATCGGACATTATTACGGACGGCTGAATGAATTTCAGATTAGCCAGCAAGTAGCGTTGGGGTGGGGGACACTACTGCCCACGAAAGTGTATGACCCATACACTCGTCAAAAATTATCGGCTTGCCTGACAACCTTTCAATTTGAGCAGTTAGTGAGGTTTGTAAAGTACAATGACTTCGCCGGCATTAATTTGTACACCGATTTATTACCGGATAAAGCGTGCGAACAAAAATTCATTTCAACGTTCGGCCAACCTACCGTAGGAACGTTAGCACCCGGACTGGGACGGGTGATTTTTATACCCAAGAAGACAAGTTGGTTCACTGAAATCGATAAAGTACGGGGAAAAAGCATTAATTTCGGCCACTAATACAAACTTATAAGTCAGAAAACTACACATCTTATGCCAAAGATGGTCGATTTATCTCATTTCGATGAAGGAATGGGCAGCTTGACAGTTATAGAAAACATTATTCCCGGAAATATCAAATGTAGAGAGCCAATGGAAGAAAAGAGCCTCTGATAATCAGATAGTTAAGTAAAAAAGGTGTCAAACTCATGAAGAAGTATTGAAGCCTAAAAACAAGGTGAGACTCAATAAAATGACACTAACTTAAAAAATTAGGAAAGTAAAAGGAGGAATGTCCCGTCCTAAAAAGCCGATACAGATTTCAAGAGATTAAATTTAAGTATAATTAGATAGTAGTAGCCTTTGGGTTACTACTATTTTTAGTTTTATAGGTTTTCATTTTGATTTTATTCTGCTGGTGCATTTGATTTGGTGTAAGTAAATGGTTAGAAAAGAGTGGACGTTTTTGATTATATATATCAATGGATTCTTTTACGACCCGACGGACTACGTCAATTGTTTTTCCAATCTGGTCAATCATAAATTCCTGTTTTAAGATTCCATTTATCCTTTCAGCCACGGCATTTTCATAGGGGTCGGAATCTTGGGTCATACCGCACTGGATGTTGTTTTTGAGTAAGACCTGCTGGTACAGGTCGGCACAATATTGTACGCCCCTGTCGGAATGATGAAGCACGGCGAGGTCTTTGTTTTCCCTTTGCTTTAGAGCCATCTTCAGTGCGTTTATGCTACTTGGCGTAGTCAGGTCATCGGCTACAAAGTAACCCATCACTTTTTTGGAATAAGCATCTGTGATGAGACTTAGGTAACAGGGCAT
>JANQUM010000187.1 GCA_030731175.1 Spirosomataceae bacterium | reverse complement strand
GCAATTGCTGATTGATACACTTAAGCAGAACGTAAATCTTTCTAAAATTGCCATTGATCCAAACGCCAAAACGCTGTACAGTTTGCCCGTTGATACCGTGTACCGCCGCATGATGCAAGTCAGTGATAATATGCTCGCTGAACACTTGTTACTGCTCTGTGGCTCGACATTGACCGACACCGTAAATACGCAGAAAACTATTGATTTAATTACCAAAAAATACCTGCAAGATTTACCCAACGCTCCCGTTTGGGTGGATGGTTCTGGGCTTTCACGATACAATCTTTTTACGCCCCAAACGAATGTAAAATTGTTGGAAAAACTGCACGCCATGATTCCCGAAGAACGGTTGTTTTCACTTATGGCAATTGGCGGAAAAGCGGGAACTTTAAAAGGAATGTACAAAGATAAAGAGCCGTTCATCTTCGCAAAAAGCGGGACAGTTAGCGGAGTTTATAATCAAAGTGGTTACTTAAAAACCAAAAGTGGAAAAACGCTGCTGTTCAGCTTTATGAACAATAATTTTACGTCCTACGCCACGCCCGTCAGAAAAGAAGTCGAGCGGATTCTGACGTGGGTGCATGAGAATTATTGATTTTTAGTCAGCGGGTCAGGAAGTCAACAGGCTATCAGGTTTTATCTGCGTAAATCTGTGAAATCTGCGGGCTAAAAAAATATGTCAGCTCCGCATCCAGTTCTCTACCATTTTTACGCCGTGTTGCGTCAGGTATGCTTCTGGGTGAAACTGTACGCCTCGGATGTCGTATTTTTTATGGGCTTCGGCTAATACGTAACCATTGTCGTCAAGGGCGGTGATTTTTAAATCTTCGGGCATCGTTTCGGGTACGACCGTCCAGGAATGGTAACGGCAAACTTCCACTTCTTTCGGAACGTTGCGGAACAACACCTCTTCGCTGTCTTGAATGATGCAATTTGTGGTAACGCCGTGCAGCACTTCGCCCATATTCAATAGCTTCGCTCCGAATGCTTCGCCAATTGCCTGATGACCGAGACAAACGCCAAAAATGCTTTTGGTGGTTTTGTACTCTGCCAATAAATCCATCATAATCCCCGCTTCTTCGGGTATTCCGGGTCCAGGAGAAAGCAGGATTTTATCATACTTTTTAACGTCTTCCACCGAGATTTTATCATTCCGAAAGACATCGACGTTCCCGCCTAAATCTTTCAAAATATAAACGAGGTTATAAACGAACGAGTCGTAATTATCTAATACTAAGTAATTTGTCATGTTTGTTTGGAGTTTTTATAATTTTATTGGCGATAACATTTCATCCAGTTCTTCGCCCGTTATTTTTCCGTCGCCAACCCAGGTAGCATTCATCTTACCTTTTAATATTCCTAATTTTCGCTTTCCCTTCTTCTTCTCCTCTTCTACAATAAGGATAAATTGCCCTACTATTTTTTTCCCTCCTCCAGAAGTTAAAAAAATCTCACCGCCTTTGTTAAAGGTGTCAAGCACTTCCGAGTACCTTGATTCTAATTCTTCAACCGCTAATGTTAACATAATTGTCTTTTTTTACTCAACAAAATACCTTTTTAATAAGAACTTCACAACATCAATTATTCAATCAAATCCCCTCCGCCATTTCAATTGCTCCACGAAGTGCCGCTAATTTATTATGCACTTCGTTCATTTCGTCTTCGATGTTTGATTTCGCCACAACGCCCATTCCGGCTTGGAAAAAGAGCGTATTATTTTTACTCAAAAACGTGCGGATGGCAATGGCGTGATTAAAGTTTCCGTCGAAATCCATGAAGCCAATTGCCCCGCCATAAATGCTGCGGTTGGTTGGTTCAAGCCCGTTGATAATACTCATGGCGTTGTGTTTTGGAGCACCCGAAAGCGTTCCGGCGGGGAAGGTATCAGCTACTAATTGCAACGGATTTGTACCTTGCATCATTTGCCCAGTCACTTTAGAAACGAGGTGAATTACGTGGCTGTAAAATTGTACTTCTTTGAATACATTCACCTTAACATTTTCTGAACTTCGGGATAAATCGTTTCTCGCTAAATCAACGAGCATGACGTGTTCGGCAGACTCCTTTGGGTCAGCGTGCAATTGTCGGGCGAGTTCGGCGTCTTTCTCGTCGTCGCCGCTGCGGCGGAATGTTCCGGCAATTGGGTGAATTTCGGCAACGCCATCTTGTATCAAAATCTGAGCCTCAGGCGATGAACCAAAAATGCTGTAATCGCCGCCGTCAAAATAGAATAAATACGGCGACGGATTGATGCTTCGCAAGGCACGGTAAACGTTAAAATCGTCGCCTTTGAATTTCTTCGCAAATCGCCGCGATGGTACAATCTGAAATACATCGCCGCGTAAACAATGCTTTTGGCATTGGGCAATAATTTCCCGCATCCTGTCGTCGGTGATATTCGTTTCTTCTTCGCCTTCGGCTTTAAACGGTTTCGTGGAAATTTTTGGCGTTTTTACGAAAATTTCGAGTGTTTCCAAGCCGTTTTCTAATGGTTTCGGAACGTCGTTTTCTTTTGTATAAGTATGTTCAAAAAGATGCAATTCGTTTTTGAAGTGATTCACCGCAACTACGTACCGATACACCCGATACATGATTTGCGGAATAGCCGTTTCTTCGCTTTTTCCTTGCATTTCGATGTCTTCAAAATACGCAACGGCATCGTAAGTTATATGCCCGAACAAGCCATTTGAAATAAAAGCGTGCGGGTTTTTCTCCGATTTAAAAATATCGGCAAATTCCCGGAGGGCTTTCACCGCATCGGTGCGATTCTCTAACGTAAAAGTGTTGGTTTCGCCGTTTGGAAAGGTCTGCGTAACTACGTTTTCGTCAATAACAATACTTGCCATGACATCGCAGGCGATGTAGCTAAAGCTGTTTTGCATGGCGTGGTAATCGGCACTTTCGAGCATCACGGAATACGGATATTGATCTCTTATCCGAAGGAAAATCCCGACGGGCGTAACGGTATCGGCGAGTAAGCGTTTGCTGCGGGTAGTAATGTTGTATGTCATAGATTCTTAGTTCTTCGTCTTCAGTTTTTGAGTTATTGTGTTTTTCAGTTTCCCGTTGTCAGTCTCTTCACTGAAAAATTCGTCTTATCATTGCTATCGGCAGTGGGTACACTGAGAATGGCATAGACGGGGGCAAAAAAAACGGCTTGCCGTGTGAACAGCAAGCCGTGGAATATCTTTAAATATCAACGCACAAGAAAGCCGTTCACTCCGATTCGGAAGAACGCCACCACCAAAGGTTTACCGTCTGTGTTGTTGTATTCATAGCACAAATGTAGAAAGGAAATCGGAATTTAGAAATTATTGGGCGGCAATTTGCACTTCTTCAAATTTTGGTTGGTGCGAAGCGGCAAGTCCGAAACATAAAACGGCGGTTGCTAATAAGTAATGATAGGCGTCAATTCCGTCGGCGGCATTAGTTAAATATTGCGGCGTGAAAACGGCGGCGGCGGCAAAAGCTACGGCTGCAATAAGCAATAGGCCAACCGTTAATTTTCCTTTTACCAACGCCCAAACCCCCAAAATGGCTACAAGCGGTAAGCAAATTAACGCGATATTGTTACGAATGGTGGTGAAATCCATGAATTCGGTGATTGCTAATAAAATAAAACCGATGCCGATAACAACGTAACCGAACAGCGAACTAAGTTTTTTGCCGGAGACCAATTGGTAAGAAGCCGTCAACAATCCCAAGACCCCAACGGTGGCGGCAATTTTCTGAAAAAACGCCGAAATTTCGCCCGCTTGCGAATATCCTGCGTAGCGAATTCCACCTAAAACTGCCGCAATTGCGACGGATAAAACGAAAGATTCCCAAAGAATTGTGGAGAGCGTATCGAGTTTCCTCAAATACTTAAAGAAAACGAAAAAAGCGACGGCGGCAAGGACGAAATCGGATATGACATGAGATAATTCCATGGAGCGAGGTTGGTTTATAAGAAAGGGTTATAGATGAAAGCAATTTAGGGCTTTTTAAATAAAATTCACTTCGGGCGTGAGATTTATTCCGAATTTTTCATTTACAGAAGCCTGAATATCAGACGCTAAAGCTTTAATCTGGTCACCTTTTCCGTTGCCATAATTTACGAGTACAAGGGCTTGTTTTGCGTGAACACCAATTTCACCGAAGCGTTTTCCTTTCCATCCGGCTTGCTCTATGAGCCAACCTGCGGGCACTTTTACAGTACTTTCATTAATGGGGTAGGAGGGCATTTCGGCGTATAATCCTTTGAGTGCGGTAAATTGCGTTTTGGGTATTTCAGGATTCTTGAAAAAGCTTCCGGCGTTACCAATTTCAGCGGGATTTGGGAGTTTACTTTGTCGAATTTTGATGACTGCATCGCTAATGGCTTTGATGCTCAAATCAGTGACGCCCATTTCCTCGAGGGTATCTTTAATCGCTCCGTATTCAACGTGAAAATTTGGCGTTTTATTCAACCGAAAAGTGACGTTCGTAATGACGTATTTTCCTTTAGCCTCGTGTTTAAAAACGCTTTCCCGATAACCAAATTTACACGCCGCTGCGTCGAAGATTTCAGTTTCGTGCGTTGCCAAATTTAACGCTTCCAATGACTCAAAAATGTCTTTGATTTCTACGCCGTATGCTCCTATATTCTGCATCGGGGCGGCTCCAACCGTTCCCGGAATAAGCGAAAGGTTTTCCATTCCAGCGTAATTATTTGCTACGCAAAATAGCACCAATTCGTGCCAGCTTTCTCCAGCCCCGGCGTTTACCCAAACGTAATTTTCGTCTTCGTTTGCGACCGTAATTCCCTTAATTCGGTTTAGAATTACCATTCCCGCAAAATCTTTTGTAAATAAAACGTTGCTTCCGCCGCCCAGGTATAATTTTTCAATATGCTTGTAATCAGCATTATGCAATATACTTTTCAACTCTTCCGTGGAAGAAATGGTGGTGAATAAATCGGCTGTTGCTTCGAGACCGAAGGTATTGTAAGATTTGAGCGAAACGCCTTTTGCGACGGATGGTAGGTTCATAAAAACGGTTTATTGGCAAATGCAAAAGTAACATTCTTGCTTCACGTTTGAATAGTTATCGTATTGTTTTCACCGCCCAACCGCATTTCTTTTGGTGGAACGACTTAAATGCGTGAAATTTACGTTATTAGAAAGTCATTAATTGCTCAGAAATGAAAGGTAGTAAAATCATTTTTTATATAACGGTCTGTTGTTTTCCTTTTTTGGTTAACGCCCAAACCGACGCGAAAAAGGTAGTGCCGAAAGAAGTACTTGAAGCTGAAACGGGGCTGATTGAGGGTATGAAATATTACAATGCCGAAGAATACAAAAAAGCGGCGGAGGTATTCAAGCTAATAATTGATAAGAAAAGCGTTGAACCGGGTATTTTATTCATGCTCGCAAAATCGTACGCTAACCTCAATGAAGTGCCAAGGGCAATCGTTTTTGCAGAACAAGCCGCCGATAACTCGGAAAATAAATTTTACCAACAGTTTTTGGCGGAGCTTTATACCAAGCAAACCAAGTACAAAGAAGCGTCTGGTATTTACCAAAAACTCATCAAAAAATACCCGTCTGAAATCGAGAATTACTTTGAGCTTTCAGAATTGTATTTGATGCAGGAAAAATACAATGACGCCGTAAAAATTTACGACGATATTGAAAAAGAAATCGGCGTAAGCGAAGAAATTAGTCGGCAAAAACAACTCATTTACTTGCAACAAAACAAAGTAGATGAAGCAATAAAGGAAGGCAATAAACTGATGGTTGCGGAGCCGATGGAGTCTGGTTTTGTGATTCAGCAGGCACAAATGTTATTGGCAAACGAGCGTTATGACGACGCTCAGAAAATGTTGGCAAAATCGCTCGAAGTAAATCCGAATTTTGCGGAAGGTCATGTGCTGTTAGCGGAAGTTTACCGCTTGCAGGGAGACTTAAAAAAGAGCAACGAAGAATTGACTTCGGCGTTTAGTAATAATGATTTATCAGCTGATATTAAAGCTAAAATTCTTTCGAGTTACGTTTTAACGATTAACAAAAATAGTTCGCCCGAAAATATTGAAACAGTAATTAGCTTGGCGAAGCAGCTAATCGAACAAGCACCCGATAATGCAGCGGCGTACATTGTTTTGGGAGATATGCTGCGGCAAAAAGGCGACACCAAAGCTGCCCGTGATGCGTACCTTAAATCAACGGATTTTGACAAGTCAATTTTTGAGGTTTGGACTTCCATTATCGACCTCGACAACCAATTACAAGACAACAAAGGTTTAGTAAAACACACGGCTTTGGCGGCGGAGTATTTCCCGAACCTAGCGGTACTTTGGTATTATAACGGTTTGGGGAATTACGCCATAAAAGACTTTGC
>JANQUM010000186.1 GCA_030731175.1 Spirosomataceae bacterium | reverse complement strand
AACGCAGTTGGGAAATCCTGACGGTGCAGATGTTCCAAACAAAAAGTACTATGATCCTCGTGTTTGGTTACGTAAAGGCGAGCAAAGCATGATTGACCGCCTGAAAGTGGCGTTTGAAGATTTGAATTGCATCAATCGGTTGGAAGGCTTGATTTAAATGACAATCTACTAACTTTTAAACGCTCCCTGATTTAGTATTAGGGAGCGTTTTTCTTTAAATTTGCAGCCAAAACCAAATTAAATCTCATGCTGACACACAGCCTAAAGTTGCGTAAACCACTCGCAGTAATTGACTTAGAAACAACGGGAGTGAACGTCGCTCGCGACCGAATCGTAGAGCTGTGCGTTGTAAAGGCCAATATTGACGGCTCAACCGAAGTAAAAACGAAGCGTATCAATCCAACCATTCCGATTCCGTTGGAAACGAGTATGATTCACGGAATTTACGACGAAGACATCAAAGACGAACCTACTTTCAAGCAAGTGGCGAGGTCATTATCTGAATTTTTAGACGGTTGTGATATGGCGGGCTTCAATTCTAATCGCTTTGATATTCCGGTTTTGGTGGAAGAGTTCCTGCGGGTTGATAACGATATTTTCAGCATGAAAAACCGCAAACTGATAGATGCCCAGCGTATTTTTCACATGATGGAACCTCGAACACTTACGGCGGCTTACAAGTTCTATTGCGGAAAAACGCTCGAAAACGCTCATAGTGCCGAAGCAGATACTATTGCAACACTTGAAGTTTTGAACGCCCAAGTGAAACATTACGAAGGCGTAAAACACCTCAACGCAAAAGGCGAAGAATTTGAGCCAATTCAGAACGATATGCAGGTTTTGCACGATTTGGCATCACAAGGAATAGTGGATTTTGCCCAACGAATGAAACTGAACGACAAAGGTGATATCGTTTTCAATTTCGGTAAAAACACTGGCAGAAAAGTAACTGATGTTTTGAAAAGAGAGCCGCAATATTACGATTGGATGATAAACGGGCAGTTTCCGTTAGATACCAAACGAAAACTTACTGAAATCAAGTTAAAAATGATGCTTGATAACTAATGTAAGAATTTCGATTAAACGAACGTGTTTAAAATGAATAATCCGTAATTTCGCACCCGATTTTGCAAATTTAGAATAACCATGTTAGAAAATACCATCCCCGATATCATTCGGCAAGTACCACAGACCAACTACGTTTTGTTGGCGACTTTTCTTTTCATAATCGGAATCGTCGGGGTTTTGATACGCAGAAACGCCATCATTATTTTTATGTCTGTTGAGTTGATGCTCAACGCCGTAAATTTATTGTTAATCACGTTTTCGGCTTACGCAGGAGACGCGGCAGGACAAGTTTTCGTATTTTTCATCATGGCAGTTGCCGCCGCTGAAGTGTCGGTTGGTCTTGCCATTATCGTAATGATCTACCGAAATATCAGATCTATTGATGTAAGTCTGTTAGATAAACTGAGGGGTTAAGAAAGCCCACTTTCACCGTCTTCCACGTAGCTTAACTTGAATTTTAACACAAACGATATAAAAAGTTGAAAGCGAATAGCCGACAGCTCAAAGCTATAAATTATGTCTTTAATTGCACTTATTCCGCTCGTTCCGCTCATTGGTTTTCTAATCAATGGGCTCGGTTTTAGAAAAATCCCGAAAAATGTTGTTTCAATTGTTGGAGTTGGGGCTTCCTTTATCTCCTTTTTGCTTGTAGCCTATACTTTTGGTTATGGAGTTGGAGATGCTGCATTTAACAGCACGACTTTTCAACCAATCACTGTTACGTTATTTGACTGGATAACCGTCGGAGATTTAAACATCCCATTTGCCTTTCAGATAGATCAGCTTACCATTATCATGCTCTTCATAATTACGGGAGTTGGTACGCTTATTCATGTCTATTCGATGGGCTATATGAGTCACGACGAAGCCTACGGCAAGTTTTTCGCTTACCTCAACCTCTTTATTTTCTTCATGCTGTTGCTCGTAATGGGTAACAACTACGTAGTGATGTTTATCGGTTGGGAAGGGGTGGGGCTTTGCTCTTACCTACTAATTGGCTTTTGGAACAAAAACTTCGATTTTGGAAACGCCGCTCGTAAAGCTTTTATCATGAACCGCGTTGGAGATTTAGGATTCCTGATTGGTATTTTCCTTATCATTCAAAACTTCGGTTCGGTAGTTTACGCCGACGTTTTTCAGCAAGCCCAAAGCATGGAAGTTGGTAACGGAACAATCGTTGCAATTACAGCATTCCTCTTCATCGGAGCGATGGGGAAATCGGCTCAAATTCCGTTATTCACGTGGCTCCCTGATGCCATGGCTGGCCCAACGCCCGTTTCGGCGTTGATTCACGCCGCCACTATGGTTACATCAGGAATTTACATGATTGTCCGGTCAAACGTTCTTTATACATTAGCTCCTGGCACACTCGAATTTGTGGCTTGGATTGGCGTTGCAACCGCCGTGGTTGCCGCTACAATCGGTATGTTTCAAAACGACATTAAGAAAGTACTCGCCTACTCAACGGTTAGCCAGTTAGGCTATATGTTCATCGGTTTGGGCGTAATGGCATATACTTCGGGATTCTTCCACGTAATTACCCACGCATTTTTCAAAGCCTTACTTTTCTTGGGTGCGGGAAGCGTGATTCACGCCATGAGCGACGAACAGGACATCCGTAAAATGGGTGGACTTTGGGGGAAAATCAAAGTGACCGCCATTACCTTTTTGTTAGGAACAGTTGCCATTTCGGGGCTTCCTCCGTTTGCTGGTTTTTTCTCGAAAGACGAAATTCTTGCCCATACGTTCGCTCATAATAAATTGATGTGGGCGTTAGCACTTCTTGGTTCGTTCATGACGGCGTTTTATATGTTCCGGTTATTCTTCTTGACTTTCATGGGAAATTTCCGAGGAACAAAAGAGCAGGCCGATCATTTACACGAATCGCCTTCGAGCATGACAATGCCGCTGATATTTTTGGCTGTATTATCGGTTGTTGGTGGTTTTATCGGTTTCCCCGAAGTAATGCACCTGCCGCATTTCCTCGCAGATTTCCTAAGCCCACTTTACGAAGGTTCACGTGCTGTAAATCCTGAATTTGGGGTATTACACATCGATCACGCCACCGAGTGGACGTTAATGGCGGTTTCGGTCGGCGTTGCTGTCGGGGCAATTATACTTGCTTACAGCCTTTACGGGAAAGGTAAAAACGTGCCCGCCGAAGATTCAGAAATTACGGGAATTCAGAAAGTCATTTACGATAAATATTATATTGACGAATTATACGCAGCCCTTTTCATCAAGCCAACGCAGGCACTTTCGCGGGTTTTTGCCAACGTTATTGAACCAAAAGGAATTGACGGTGCAGTGAATGGAATCGGAAGTTTAGTAAATGCACTCAGCGGACGGCTCCGCACTATTCAAACAGGCGGAACGGCGGCTTACTTATTCTCGATGTGCATCGGCATTGCTTTGATTTTAATTATCAATTTCGGTTATGATTTCGTGCAAATAACCACCGATTTTGGCACAAACCTGATGAATTATATCTCAACAATAGGTTCGGGCAAATAATAAATTACTCATATTCATTCAAGCGAATTAACGAATATACCAACTCATGATAACGCTTCTTTTACTTATTATACCGTTACTCGGCAGTGGGATTTTGCTCTTCACCAAGAACAACTCAAGTGCATTACCGAGAAATATCGCATTGATTTCCTCTGTCATTAATTTAGCTCTGATTATTTATGTAGGTTTTACTTACAACGCTCAATCTGCCGCAGCTTTTGACGTAAATTACCCGTGGATTTCCGAGCTAAACATTAACTTTCACTTAGGGCTTGACGGCATCAGTTTGTTATTACTTGCCCTAACAGGCTTGCTTGTTCCGTTAATCGTGCTTTCAACCGCAAAATACAGCTACGAAAAAGCGAATAATTTCTACGCTTTAATTTTACTAACCGAAGCGGCATTAATCGGAGTATTTTTGGCGAAAGACATTTTCTTGTTTTACTTCTTCTTTGAAGCAGCGTTAGTCCCGGTTTATTTCTTAGCGGCAATTTGGGGCGGTAAAAATGCTTCGAAAGTTACTTTCAAGATGTTTGTTTACACCATCTTCGGTAGTTTGTTTATGCTCGTTGCATTAATTTACCTGTATATGCAGGGGCAAACCGCAAATATTCAAGAACTCACTGTGACGGCAAAAGCATTATCACCCGCCACGCAAGGGCTTTTGTTTTGGGGTTTGTTTGTAGCGTTTGCTATCAAAATGCCAATTTTTCCGCTGCATACATGGCAGCCAGCCGCTTATACAGAGTCGCCAACCACGGCAACGATGTTACTCGGCGGTTTACTTTCCAAAATGGGCGTTTATGGTTTAATCAGAATTTTGTTGCCGCTTTCGCCAGTTGGAGTTGAAACCTTCGCACTTATAGGAATCATTCTTGCAATTATTGGTTTGATTTACGGTTCTATCATCGCCGTTCAGCAAGATAATATTAAGCGGTTAGTCGCTTACTCGTCGTTTGCACACATGGGTTTAATGGCGGCAGGCGTACTAACGGGTTCGCTTGATGGTATTCAGGGGGCTTTAATCCAGATGGTAGCTCACGGTATCAACGCCGTCGGTCTGTTTTTTATCGTGAAAATCATGTATGACCGCACCGGAACCCGCAGCCTTTCTGCTTTGGGAGGAATTACCCAAAAAGCTCCGGCGTTAAGCGTTTACTTTATGATTATTATGCTCGGTAGTGTTGCGTTGCCACTAACAAACGGTTTTATCGGTGAATTTTTGTTACTGAAAAGCGTGTATGATTACAACGCTTGGTTGGGCGGAATTGCCGGATTGACCATTATTTTAGGAGCGGTTTATATGTTACGGTTGATGCAACGCTCGATGTTCGGAGAAATAAACGAAACGACCGAGAAATTCACGGATGTTTCAGGAACGGAAGTTGCGGTTTTATTGCCAATTTCAATCATCGTAATTCTGATGGGAATTTTCCCGAACGTGTTTTTACAATTGACAGAACCCGCTGCTCAGGCGATTTTAGAAATGATTAAGTAGTATTTAGAAATTAGTATCGCTGCTCAGCAGCACAAACTTATTTCCGACATCGAATAAAATTATGTACCCAATTATAGCATTATCACTTACCGGACTACTTACCCTTTTCCTCGGTTTTTTACCCTCGAAAAAAGTACTGCTTCCCGCAACACTTCTATTTATAACGCTCGCGTTGGTCCTCAACTTTGTAGATTGGAATAGTCCGGGATTGTATTTCAACTCAATGCTTGAAATCAACAATATGTCGTTGATTTTTATTGCAATAATTTTAGTATCGGCACTTTTGGTAATGGCACTAAGCGGTGGTTTTCTTGACGACCCTACGGCCGAACCCGCCGAATATTACGCCCTCATCCAACTCTCATTAGTAGGAGCTATTATGATGGTTACTTACAATAACCTGATTATGTTGTTTATTGGCATTGAGATTTTATCCGTTGCGATGTACGTTCTTACAGGAAGCGACAAACGTAATATTCGGGGGAACGAAGCCACCATTAAGTACTTTCTAATGGGAGCGTTTTTTACCGGAATCCTGCTTTTTGGTATGGCGATGTATTACGGTGCAACGCTAAGTTTTGATATCAACGTAGTTAGCTCTTTAATTAGTCGAAGCCCGGAAGTGCCCGTTTATCTTTGGATAGGTATTACGTTTATGCTAATCGGAATGTTATTCAAAGTTTCGGCAGCTCCATTCCACTTCTGGACACCAGATGTTTACGAAGGTGCTCCAACCATTTTCACAACTTACATGTCTACTATTGTGAAGACGGCTGGTTTTGCAGCCATTTATAAAATAGTATCCGTTTCGTTTGGCGAAGTTTATCACTTTTGGTGGGTCATGGTTGCTGTAATGGCTGTATTAAGCTTGGTAATAAGCAATATCACTGCGGTTTATCAAAAGAACTTTAAACGAATGTTGGCATATTCAAGCATTTCACACGCGGGTTATTTGCTACTTGCAGTAATCGGGATGAGCAAGCAGTCAGACGCTTCCATTGCATTTTATTCACTTGCTTATACGCTCGCAACAATTAGTGCCTTTGGTGTTTTGATGGCAGTTTCTAAAGATAGATTAGTAGATGGCAGACCCGACGAACGCATCAGCGTACTAAACGGTTTGGCAAAAAAAGACGGGTTCTTAGCGTTTGTGCTTGCCGTTTCCATGCTATCCTTATCTGGCATTCCGCTCACGGCGGGTTTCTGGGGAAAGTTTTTTGTTTTCAGCGATGTAGCTTCTCGTGGTTACGTTTGGCTGATGATCGTGGCGATATTAATGTCGGCTGTTGGAATCTATTACTACTTCAAGCCAAT
>JANQUM010000185.1 GCA_030731175.1 Spirosomataceae bacterium | reverse complement strand
AGTAAACTACTTAGATGAAAACTGGCAGCGGCAGTCGTGGAAAATGTCTGATGATTTGTCCGAACTTTTGCAGCATGAGATTGACCACCTCGACGGAGTACTTTGTACCATGCGAGCCATTGATGATAAATCATTCAAATGGCGGCCATAAAATTGCTTTCTAATTCTGATAATCAAGCTTTTATCTTTTTTTGCTTCCTTAGCTTTAAACAACCTCCTTTTGCTATATTTGCGGCTCTAACCTAAACCAAACCGTATAAGGTGATTTTTACTTACATCCTGTACACCCTCTTTTTCGGGAGCATTTTCATACAATTGGTGTATTTATTATTCGTTTTTACACGATTAATCCGCCACCGTGATTTTGCCACAGACTACGAAGGACAAGTTTTTCCAGCCGTATCCATAGTTATTTCCGCATTCAATGAATTGGAGAATCTCCGTGAATTACTACCAATTCTTGAAAAACAAGATTACCCCAAATTTGAAATTGTACTCGCGGATGACCGTTCGAGCGATGGTACGTACGACTTTTTATTAAACAATGAAGGCGGGTTTAGCAAAGTCATTTTTTCAAGAATTGAATCAACTCCAAGCCATTTTACAGGAAAAAAATACGCCATGACCGTGGCGATAAAGAAATCATCGTACGATATTATCCTAACCACAGACGCCGACTGCCGCCCAGCCAGTAATCAGTGGCTTAAGCAGATGGTGACACAACTCGCTACTGAGAAATCCGTGGTTTTGGGTGTTTCTCCGTATTATTATGAAACAGGATTACTGAACGCTTTTATCCGTTACGAAACCTTTCAGACCGCCGTTCAATATTTATCTTTCACGCTTGCCGGAGTCCCTTTTATGGGCGTGGGTAGAAATTTGATGTTTCGGAAAGACTTATTCTGGAAAACCAACGGCTACATGCGGCACGCTGATTTACTAAGCGGAGATGATGATTTATTCATCAACGAAGCCACCACAGGGCAAAACGTGGCTATTGCTGTTGATAAAGAAACCCACACATACTCTGACCCCAAACGTACTTTTTCTGACTGGGTTACGCAGAAAAAACGTCATTTATCTGTTGGAAAACGGTATAAACTAAAAGATAAAATCACGATTGGGTCACTCTGGATGAGCTTCCTATTCTCGTGGCTTTTGTTTATTCCAACACTTTTTACTCAACCTCCTTTTGAGTTTTACTTTCCTGCGTGGCTCACCATTCCAAATGATTGGTTGGCACAATTTCACGTACAACATTTGCAATCATTCACTAACTGGATGCGGCTCACGCTTATCGTTTTTGTTGGTTGGATACTTATCCGTTGGTTGGTTTTGCATTTGTGCAATAAACGCCTCTCGGTGTTGATAAGATCATGGAAAATTCCGTGGTTTGATTTCTTATACGCGGTGTACTTACTCGTTTTCGGCGTAATTACAATTATTTCAAATCCGAAAAAATTAAAGTGGAAATGACTGATATTAAATTACTTACAAAGTATTTTCCTGAGCTTACTGAAACGCAACAAGAACAATTCAGAAAAGCCGTTGAAGCTTATATTGTTTGGAATGCCCAGATAAATGTAGTTTCCAGAAAAGACATGGAAAACATTGTCGAAAAGCATTTTTTGCATTCGCTCGGTATTGCAAAGGTTTGTCAATTTACACCCGGAACAGAAATTCTTGACGTGGGAACGGGCGGTGGTTTTCCCGGAATTCCGCTGGCAATTATGTTTCCCGAAACGCAGTTTCATTTGGTAGATTCTATCGGAAAAAAAATAAAGGTAGTAAATGAAGTAGCCGCCGCCGTTGGTTTGAAAAACGTTACTTCTCAACACGAGCGGGCTCAGAATGTGAACGGTCAGTACGATTTCATCGTAAGCCGTGCTGTAACCAGAATGCTGCCATTTTTAGAATGGGTTAAAGGCAAGGTTAGCAGAAACCGGTTTAACGATTTAAAAAACGGGATTTTGTACCTAAAAGGCGGCGATTTGAAGGAAGAACTCTTGGAAACCAAAATGAAATACAAACTTCATAACCTGACCGATTTTTACGAAGAAGAATTTTTCGAAACGAAAAAAGTAGTGCATTTACCACTTTGATATTACTTGTCCAATCGTCGCGATGTAACTTTCTTTAACTAACCAATTTTGCCGCTGCATCGTCAGTAAACCAAACGGCTTTTTTATCAATTAATTGGGCGGGATAAAGCGTTGTGTTACGTTCTCCTTTTAAGACATGCTCAATGGCTTCGGCTTTGTTTGCACCAAAAACTAAGAAAGCGATATTTTGAGCATCGTTTATCATTTGGGCCGTCATTGTAATTCTGAAAACGCCTTTTTCTTCAATAAAAACGTGCGAAATAGTCGCAAATTCTTCTATCAAAACTTCGGTATTCGGGAAAAGCGAAGCCGTGTGGGCGTCGTCACCAAGACCAAGCATCACCAAATCAAAAACCGCATCTTCGCCGTCAAAAAACTGCACAATTTTCTTAGCGTAATCTGCGGCGGCGGCTTTCACATCAAGGGAAGTATCAACCGTAAATATTTGATTTCCTTGAATATTTAGCGGGTTAAAGAGTGCTTCTTTCGCCATCAATCCGTTGTACTCGGGATCGTTTGAAGGCACAAAGCGTTCGTCACCAAAGAAGAAATACACACTGCTCCAATCAAGGGCGTGGGCGTAGTCTTTTGCCAGTAATTCAAAAACACTTTTCGGGGAATTTCCACCGGATAAAACCACCGTAAATTTCCCTTTTTCCAGGATGCTTTCTTTTGCTTTTTCCACAAAAAAAGCGGCGTAATTACTGATTACTTCGGCGGGTGTTCGGAAAATATGAAGTTTATTGTTCATTTTGATTTTTTGGTATTTAATGTGAACCAGTGGTAGCCGTCGCGGGCTAAAAGGGCATTTGCAGCTTCAGGGCCCCAAGTGTCAGCGGCGTAATTAGGGAAATCATTGGCAGGTTTTGCCGCCCAATTATCCAGAACGGGCATGAGTAACTTCCAGGCTTCTTCTACTTGGTCACCTCGCATATAAAGCGTTTGATCGCCGGTCATGGTATCAAGTAAAAGCGTTTCGTAAGCTTCCGGCGTGCTTTCTTCGCTGAAACTATCGTCGTAATCAAAAACCATATCCACGTTATTCAACGCCATTTCTACGCCCGGAATCTTGGCCTGTACCCGAAACCGAATACTCATATCGGGCTGAATGCTGATTACCAAGCGGTTCTGCCGCCAAGTATCAGAAGTTTCGGTAGGAAATATTTTGTGCGGAACATCTCGGAATTGTATCGTAATAACCGAAGACTTTTCAGGCATTCGCTTCCCGGTTCTAACATAAAACGGAACATCAAACCAACGCCAGTTATCCACAAAAAACTTAACTGCCGCAAAGGTTTCTACACTTGATTTTGGGTCAACGTCAGCTTCTTCGCGGTAGCCTTTTACTTTTTCACCTTCCACCCAGCCGTCGCCGTATTGCCCACGTACTACATTATATTTTAGCTCATCTGCTTTGAATCGCCGCATGGAGCGAAGTACGTCCACTTTTTTGTTGCGTACTTCGTCAGCATCAAACGAAACGGGAGCTTCCATTCCGATTAAGCAAAGTAATTGTAAAATGTGGTTTTGCACCATGTCTCGCAACGCACCGGCTCCTTCGTAGAAACCGCCTCGACTGCCAACACCAATTTGCTCAGAAACGCTAATCTGTACGTGTTCGATATAGTTGCGATTCCAAAGTGGCTCTAAAATAGCGTTGGCAAATCTGAACGCCATGATGTTCTGAACGGCTTCTTTCCCCAGATAATGGTCGATTCTGTAAATCTGTTTTTCGTCAAAATTTGTGCAAAAAAGGTTATTCAACTCTCGAGCCGATTCTAAATCATGTCCGAACGGTTTTTCGACAACAATACGGCTGTGTTCAATATCTTCAGCAAGTTTATTTCGTTTAATTTTTTCGGCAATAACGGAGAAAAACTGAGCCGCCACAGACATGTAAAAGATTACAATTGCTTTTTCTCCCCAAGTTTTTTCGTATTGCTTGATGGTCTCGCCAAACGTCTGGAACGATTTATCTTCCATAATATCAGCAGGCTGATACGTTATTTTTTCGGCGAAAGTCTCCCACTTTTCTTTGTCAGCTTTTCCTTTTCGGGAAAACTTATTGACGCCTTCCAGCATTTTTTCTCGGATGTCTTCGTCGGTTAAATCCTTCCTTCCCGAATTGATGATGGCGAAGTTTTCTGGAAAATAGCCGTCGAGGTACAAATTATACAACGCAGGGTTAATTTTTCGCCAGTTGAGATCGCCGGTTCCGCCAAAAATTACAAAAATTACGGGCTGGGTGAATATTTCCATGAGTTCCTAAGTGTTCCTTTGGTAGATTTTGTAGAGGTAATACGCTGCTAATTGCTGATAACGATTGTGGCGATTTATATGTTCACAAAAATAGGTAGCTTTGTTGAGTAAAAAAATGATGCCGTACACTACATTAATTTTCGTAAATCAAAACGGCAGACATTTTACAAAAGACAAAACAATATGCAGCCAAACATACACGTAATTCTTGCTAAATTTCCGATTTCGGGTAAAGTTACGGATATTAAACCTTTCGGAAACGGGCTCATTAATGATACATTTTTGGTCAATTGTGCGTCGGAGAGTTTCATTCTTCAAAAAGTGAATACCGCCGTTTTTACAAAACCCGAAACCATCGCCTCGAACCTCGAATTAGCGGGAAATTATTTGAAAGAGAAAGCTCCCGACTATTTATTCATAAAACCGATTTTAACGAAAGTTCATGAGCATTATGCCGTTGTTGAAAACAGCTTTTGGAGGTTAACGCATTTTATCGAAAACTCGTACAGTATTGATAACATTGAGGAGCCAAAGCAAGCGTATTTGGCAGCCAAAGCTTTTGGTAATCTGACCAAAAAACTTGACGGAATAAACGTAGAATTATTTGAGCCAACCATTCCTGATTTTCATAACCTCTCGTATCGCTTTCATCAATTTACGCAAGCGATTGACCGGGCAACGGAAGAACGAAAAGCCGAAGCAACAAATCTGATCTCTAATTTTTCGTCGAAAAAAAATATTGTTACAACTTACGAAGAACTGTTGTCTAACCCGCAAATGCCAACCCGTATTTTGCACCACGATACGAAAATAAATAACGTACTTTTTGACAAAAAAACGCACGAAGCCGTTGCCGTTTGTGATCTTGATACGCTAATGCCAGGGCTGATAATTTCTGATATTGGCGATATGTTTCGTACCAGCTTGTCGCCAATTGCAGAGGATTCTCCGGAGTACGATAAAATTAAAATTCGGGAAGATATTTACGAAGCTATCTGTAAAGGCTACTTAGAAAAACTGGACGACATTTTGACCGAAACCGAGAAGAAATACCTCAACTTTGGTGGTGAATTTATGATTTATATGCAGGGAATCCGCTTTCTGACTGATTACCTCAACGGCGATATTTATTATCCGGTAAAACACCCGAAACATAATTTTGAACGGGCAACAAATCAGTGGAAACTGCTAAAGGCTTTTCAGGAATTTACGGAGGGAAAGTAATAATCTGTATCTTTGTTACATTAAACTTCATTAGCTATGCAACAATTTGTGCTGACAACATCTGAGAATATTCAATCTGTTAAGTTAATCGAATATTTACAAACGCTTGACTTTATAAGTTTGAAGCCCGCTGCTCCGAGAAAAATTAAGAAAGGTGAGAATCAACAAGACTCTTTTGTTAATTTTCTTGAATCATTACCCAGTCAAGACCATGATGAGCAGGAGGTTGTAGAAGCGATTAAAGAAATGCGTCGTGCGGGATAAAACCATAAAAGTCGCCTTCGACTGCAACGTTATTGGTAGCGTATTAATTGGAGGCATTTCCAGGCAAAGGTTTATAGAAGTTTTAAATGCTGAAAACAATTTACAGTTATATCACTGTGAGCAATTGCTCTACGAAATCAGAAAACTTAAAGATGTTCCATATTTCAAAAAGAAGAATAGTGATGAAAGAATTTTCACTTCGTTCATTCAAGAATTAAATATACGTAGTCTGATTGTAGAATTAGAATCCAAGAACTTAATCAGTAGAGATGTCAAAGACAACTATCTGTTAGATTTGTCTCAGGATGCTGACTTGGATTATTTAATTACAGGCGACAAAGACCTTTTAATTTTAGAAAGTCATTATTCAACTAAAATCATTACGCTAAAAAGTTTCGTCGAGTTTTTGCAACGTTGACGAATATCTATATAAACTCTTCCACTCGCTAATTCCACATTATTGCTACACCTCGGACAACAAAATACCCTCAAAATATTACGCGGCACGAGTGTCGGTTTTTTTCTTGGAAACGAAGAAGGCGACGAAGTCTTGCTTCCGCACAAAT
>JANQUM010000184.1 GCA_030731175.1 Spirosomataceae bacterium | reverse complement strand
ACGGCGGTTACAATCCTGTTTCGCCCAAACTGCACAATAACTCTCGCCCCAACCCTTATTGTGTCGTCCATCACTCTTGGAATACGGTACGTAAAGAGTTGCGGGATTGGAACGGGTAAGATAACATCGGCGAAGCGGGTAACTTCTTCTACATGTTGGGAAAGGTTGGGGTTCATCTGCGTATTTTTTTATACAGGTACAAAGATTGGTTTGTTTAGGTTAACTCTTCAATAGTGGAACAACTATTTAATTTGTTTAATCAAAGCTAAACAAGCGTTAAACAGAAGCATTGCCGATAAGGCTTATTTAAGGCATTGTTCAACCTTTTGAGCTGTTTTACCGTATATAGGCAGAACAGTAAACAAAATGTTTTAAAGGTAATATTATAAAAGTGCAACAAATAAGGTGTATTCGGGCTATTTTATTAGATAAATGCAATTATTAGAATAATCTATAATAAAATTTTTAAATTTAATTTGGATAGTTTGTTTAATCTTTAGTACATTTGAATCAACAAACAAGGAAATAACTATGACAGCAATCGAATTCAATTACGCAATACACAGTACATCAAAGTTGTTGAAGCCTTTTGCAATGAGGCTCACAAAAGATTACGAAGACGCTAATGACCTTTTGCAAGACACACTTGTGAAAGCTTTTCTAAACCGTGATAAATATACTGACGGTACAAACCTAAAAGCATGGTTGTACACGATTATGAAAAACACGTTTATTACAAATTATCAACGCATGATGCGTCGGAATACGTTCATAGATACTACTGATAATCTGCACTATATCAACAGTTCAGGAAGTGTTATCGATAATAATGCGTATTCTAACTTCGCGATGGAAGATATTCATCAGGCGGTTGATTCGCTTCAGGATACGTACAAAACTCCATTTATGATGCATTTCAAAGGTTTCAAATACCACGAAATTGCTCAGCGACTTGAGATTCCGATTGGAACGGTAAAAAATAGAATTCATATTGCACGTAAAGAGTTGAAAGGAAAACTTTCAGTGTATAAATACATAAGCAATAATTAAAAAATAGTCAGAGACGTACATCGCGTTTCCTTGACAATAGACTTGATTGAGTAGTTTTTGGTTAAAAAGAGGAAGATTCCGAAAAGTTGCTTGTTTTGCGAGCAACTTTTTTGGTTATTTCTGTTTCAAATAAATAGTCGTAGAGATACTAAAGTTAGCGAATGGAGCAACAAAAAAAAGTAGTTGTGATTGGAGCCGGATTTGCCGGACTCTCGGCTGCCACAAGGCTTGCCACGCAAGGTTATAAAGTAACCATAGTTGAAAAAAATAGCCAATCTGGCGGACGGGCAAGGGTATTTGAAGAAAAAGGCTTCAAATTTGACATGGGTCCGAGTTGGTACTGGATGCCCGATATTTTTGAAAGCTATTTTGCAGAGTTCGGGAAAAAGCCGAGCGATTATTATGACCTCAAACGCTTAGACCCTTCTTATAAAGTTGTATTCGGGCAAGATGAATTTGTTGATCTTCCCGCCGATATGAAAGAGCTGGAAACTCTTTTTGAATCTATCGAAAAGGGCAGCAGCTTACGTTTACAAGACTTTCTTGCTCAAGCAAAATATAAATATGAAGTTGGTATCGGGGAATTTGTCTGGAAACCGAGCCTTTCAATCACCGAATTTTTTGATATTCGCTTGCTCTCAAAAGCAATCAGCCTTGATCTTTTTGCGTCTTTCGGAAAGCATATTCGCAAGTTCTTTAGGAATGACCGCCTCCTGCAAATCATGGAGTTTCCGATTTTATTCCTCGGAGCAACCCCGCAAAACACCCCCGCACTTTACAGCCTAATGAACTACGCCGAAATTGCCCTCGGAACGTGGTATCCGATGGGCGGTATGCACGAAGTAATCAAAGGGATGGTTAGTCTTGCAGAAGAAAAAGGCGTAGAAATACTGCTCGACCACCCGGTTGAAAAAATAAAGGTCGAAAATAACCGCACAACGGGCGTTCAGACCTCAAAAGGTTTTATTGCCGCTGATGTTGTGGTTGGCGGAGCGGATTACCACCACATTGAAACAAAGCTTTTATCAGATTCCGAGCAGAATTACTCGGAAGACTATTGGCAAAAACGAACCATGGCTCCTTCCTCGCTCCTATTTTACCTCGGCGTAGAAGGAAAGATTGATAAACTGGTTCATCATAATTTATTTTTCGACGAAGACTTTAACCTTCACGCCGACGAAATTTACACCAACCCCAAATGGCCTTCTAAGCCTCTTTTCTACGCATCTGTTCCTTCAAAAACGGATAATTCAGTAGCACCTGAAGGAGACGAAAACTTATTCATTCTGATTCCGATTGCCCCTGATTTAGAAGACGGCGAAGAAACACGTGAAAAATATTACAATATCGTAATGGAGCGGCTCGAAAAGTACGTCGGGCACTCCATCCGTGATAAGGTGGTCTATAAACGCAGCTTTGCCGTAAGTGATTTTAAAGAAGAGTATAATTCGTTTCGGGGAAATGCCTACGGTTTGGCAAATACACTTTTCCAAACGGCGTTCTTAAAACCGAGGTTAAAAAACAAAAAAGTTCGTAACTTGTTTTATACGGGTCAGTTAACTGTTCCCGGACCGGGCGTTCCGCCATCCCTTATTTCGGGATTAGTGGTTGCGGATGTCGTTAAAAAAGAATATCCGATTGATTAATTAAAAGATTCGGATAGCTATTCACAACCCAATAACCAGTTTTAAAGAATACGATATGTTCAGCTTATACGAAAAAACGACCTTCGGATGCAGCAAACTCATTACTGAGAATTACAGCACCTCATTTACATTAGGCATAAAAACGTTAGATCGTAAGCTTCGCATGCCAATTTTCGCGATATACGGTTTTGTGCGTTTCGCAGACGAAATTGTGGACACCTTTCACGATTTTGATAAAGAAAAACTCCTTAACCGTTTCAAAGATCATACGTACGAAGCCATAGAGGAAGGAATTAGCCTGAATCCAGTGCTGCATTCGTTTCAAAGTGTAGTGCGGGAATACAAAATAGAACACGAACTCATTGACGCTTTTTTACACAGCATGGCAATGGATTTAGGAACTGTTACGTATGAAGAAAGTAAGTACGCCGAATATATTTACGGTTCGGCAGAAGTAGTGGGCTTAATGTGTCTGCGGGTTTTTTGCAACGGAAACGAAGAACTTTACGATCACTTAAAAACCGATGCACGAAGCCTTGGTGCGGCGTTTCAAAAAGTAAATTTCTTGCGGGACTTGAAAAGTGATTTCTACGAACGCGGGCGGGTTTACTTTCCAGGAGTCGATTTCAATGATTTCACGATCGATGCAAAAAAAGTAATCGAAGACGATATTCAGGTAGATTTTAAAAATGCTTACCGTGGTATAATGGGTTTGCCCGAAAGCTCACGTCGGGGCGTGTATTTGGCGTATGTTTACTACCTCAAATTATTTGACCGAATAAAGAAAACATCTGCCGCTCGCATTCAACACGAACGCATTCGGGTGCCAGACAGCATCAAGTTTGCATTGCTTGCAAAGACTCTGGTGAAAGGTAGTTTTAATGTTTTGTAAAAATGACTTTGCTAATAAGAAGACTTTTTGCTCAAATACGGTAGCCATTTCGCTTCCGAAGATTTATCGAATTCACGCAAAAACATAATAAAAGTTGGGCGAAAAGGCTTGACACTCAAAGGCATTTGAGCTTCCTCGGGAGTTGAGTTGCCTTTTTTTGTGTTGCAGCGTCGGCATGCCGTAGCAAGATTTGTCCACGATGTTTTTCCTCCCCTTGATTTGGGCATCACGTGGTCAAGTGTTAGGTCTTTCTTGCTGCCGCAGTAACAGCAGGAATTGTTATCCCGTTTGAATATATTTTGTCTTGTTAATACCACGCCTTTATACGGAACGCTCACGTACTTGTTCAATCTAATAACGGAAGGCATCGGGTAATTTGTGTTTACTGTGCGGAGCATATTGCCGTCAGAAGAAGCAATGAGTTCTGCCTTATCGAGGTAAACTAATAAAAAAGCTTTCGGAACTGTGCAAAGGCTGATTGCACTGTAATCAGCGTTCAATACCAATACCCTCCTGCTCATACCTGTTGTGTGGATTAGTAGATTTTACGCACGAATATACCATTTTTTTGGAAAACAGACACGCCTAAAGCCCATTAAATCAAGCAGATAACAGAGAATTAATAGCGTTGCAATTCGCGGTTTACGTCACGTTCTTTGATGGATTCCCGCTTGTCGTGGAGTTTCTTTCCCTTAGCCAAAGCAATACCTATTTTGGCGTAACCATTATCAGTAATAAATAAGCTCGTTGCAATAATGGTGAGGCCTTTATCTTTTAATTGATTCTCCAGTTTTCGTATTTCTCTCTTGGTTAGAAGTAGCTTTCGTTCACGCAGCGGGTCGTGGTTATTATAGGTGCCGTTATCGTAAGCAGAAATGTTCAGGTTTTTCACAAAAAGCTCGCCGTCATTAATAAAGCAGTAGGCGTCAGATAGATTCGCTTTGCCCATTCGGATAGATTTTATCTCGGTGCCTTTTAGTACCATACCTGCTATGAAGGTATCAAGGAAGGTATATTCAAAAGATGCCTTACGGTTCTTAATGTTTATTTTTTTTGCGAAATTCTTGTTCATGGTGTTTGTGAAAATTTGGTGGGGTTAAGATAAAAAATCCCTGTCTTCAAACGATGACAGGGATTCCGACTTACGTGCTTTCCTAATAATCCATGTTAGATCTTTAGAAGACCTTTCATCTGCGGATTAAATCTTTAATGTTTTATATAAACCTATATTTTTTGCTTCGTTTTTTCTTCTTGGAATATCACAAAGAATAGCAAATTTAAGCTAACCGTTGACATAATCAAATTTTTAACTCTAAATTAATGCAACCGTCAAGAGGTTTTAAATAAGTGAATACTCAATAGAACCGCATTTTAAACAAGAACCACTTCGAGAATGTTTCACTACCTCTCGTATTGTATATTATTGCAAAAACAATGCCACTTGATTGGTAGAAGTAAGTGTATAATCATTGACTTTACCCTTTCCCGTATATGTCACCGAATACCCAGCATTTTCTAGTAAATGTAGTGCATCACGCAATACTAGCCCTTTCGGATTGATGGATTTATCACCTGAACGGATAGAATGCCAATTTATCTTTTTGTCTTCCTGCGTTTTGGCATACACCCAGCCAGCTTTATCAGGAACTTGTTTCATATTCAAGTTTTGTGATAGTAATTTAAAATCTTCTGCATTTCCGCCCTGCAAACGGTGTGCCAACTGATTTTTGCCCGGAGCAAGTTTTTTCGTGGGGTGAATATTCACATCGTATGCAAATAGTTTGTCTGCAATTTCCCTGAAAACTGGAGCCGCAATAGTATTTCCGTACAGTGAGCCATTTTGTGGCTCATCAATCACAACAATACAGCTATATTTCGGATTATCAACCGGGAAATAACCCGCAAAAGAAGTATAAACTTCTGAGCCGTTCCGGTAGCCACCCGTCCGCTTTTGAGCCGTTCCGGTTTTACCCGCGACCTGACAATAACCTTCATTAATATTACTTGCTGTACCGTGCAATACTACGCCTTCAAGCATTTTTTTGGCGAGCCGAATACTCTGCGAGGAGCAAATAGGAGCGGTAGGTTTTCGTGCTTCAAAGGTTTCGATAACCTCGTTTGCCTGCCGCACCTCTTTTACGATAATCGGTTCAACCCAATAACCGTTATTCGCAACGGCGTTATAAAACGAAAGCGTTTGCAGTGGCGTGAGCTTCATTTCGTAGCCAATCGAAGTCCACGGAATAGTGGTATGACTAAACCGCTTTTTATCATCTGGCGAAATAAATTCAGGAGATGAACCACCCTTTAACTGAAAATCGAGCGGCGTATTTAACTGAAACTTATTGATATAAGCGAAGAAATCAGTGTTTTTGCTAAAGCCAAAGTGCTTTCGCATCAATTGATAAACCCCGACGTTACATGATTTTTCAAAAACCTCCTTAACTGTTAGTCGCCCGTGAACGTGAGAGCAAGTCATCGTAATACCTTTGCTGTGTTTTATACTTCCTTGGCAATCTGCGGCAAATCCGTCTAGTGGAAGGTTTGTTTTCTCGAGTAGAGCAAGCATCGAAGCAAGTTTGAATGTTGACCCTGGGTCGCCTCCTTCCGTTACGGCGTAATTTTTGTTGTCAATGTAGTATGTTTCGCCATTGATGCTTTTCTTGCCGTAATTTGCCATGGCTTTTATCTCGCCCGTTTGTACTTCCATAACCACAACCGTTCCGTATTTTGCGTTAGTTGCTTTTATTTGCCGCATTAAAGCAGTTTCCGCTATATCCTGAAAATTAACGTCCAATGTTGTTACAATATCACTCCCCGCTTCGGGTAAGACATCGTCGTGAGCTTCTACTGCACGCCAATATCCGCCGCTAATTTTATCGTAAAATCCGTAGC
>JANQUM010000183.1 GCA_030731175.1 Spirosomataceae bacterium | reverse complement strand
GCGATAAAATGTACAAACCCGAAAGCGAACGCATCACCGTTTGGTAACACCGAAGCCCCGCCGAGAAAATCGAGCGGGGCTTTTTAATGAAAAATCTACCGAAACCTCCTCAAAATGCTTCCCCAATTGTAGCGTAAAAAGTACCTTTTTCGTAAGGTGAAAAGCCATAGTCGATCCTAAGGTTAAGATGTTTCTTGGTGGCAACTCTCAAGCCTGCACCGTACGTGAATTTGGGCAAATTAAAACGCAGAAGTTGCTCTTCGTTACCCATCCATCCCACCGCACCAAAGCCCACGACACCAAATCTCCCCCATACTTCACAACGTGCCTCGGCTTGACCAATCAATGTGTTTTTATCTCTGAAATAACCCTGATACAGCCCCCGCATTTCTTCCGAACCACCAATAACAGATAATTGACTGAATGGGATATCATCCCCGATCAGGAAATTCCCAACTAAGTTTGAAGCGAAAACAAGTTTTTTGGTAATTGACTGATAATTAGCAATATCCGTGTGCAGACGAGTGAAATTTCTATCCGCCCCAAAAATTTTAGCGTTTGGTAAAATGTACGCTTCGCCGAAAATCCCTTTACGGGGATAAAATACATTATCACGGGTATCTCGAAGCACAGAAACCCCGAAACTGGATGTTCTGCTAAAATCGCCTCCTGATACCTCGCCAGACGCCAGCAAGCCACCATCCTCTACTCCTGTAACGTTGTAGTGTTCGTAAAGCATGCGTAGCCCTACGTAATTTCTGTCACCGACTTGCTTAGCTGCTAAAATTTTAATTCGGGGAAAAGTTACGTCGAAAGTTTCTTGCGGTACACGGTTTTCTCCGATTCCGTAAAAGAAATAATTGTACTTATACCAACCAATATCGGCGTTTATATAAAAGTCGTTATTTCTATAAAACGCCTTGAACGGAAAGAAAACCAACACCTGCTTGTTTTGCGTGTACGTCACTCCAAATGTAGCCTGTGACGGCTTCGCACCTACGGAATCACGGGAAAAGGAAAACGTTGTAGTCCCTGCAATACCACCCCCGAATCTTGTTTCAGGAAAACGAAAAACGATGGGTAAAATAATCGTATTTTTATCTCGTAAAAATTTAATTCGTGTGGAATCTAAAACTTGTTTTTGCCCTGGTGTTATTTTCACCTGCCCAAAAGAAAGTGTAGAAAAGAGGGATAGAAAAAAGCAAATCAGTAAAGACTTTTTCATAGCATAAATACACGTAATGACGTTTAGAAAGAACTCCCTCTACTAAAAGTTTCAGAGTTCGCACGCCGTTATTTACGATATAACCAATTGTTCGGTTTAGGTATCAAAACAGAAATAATGGGTTACATCACCTTTGTATAAATCCAATCCGGCATCAATTTCATTAACCACGCAATCAAAACGTATCGTTTGGTAACGTAAGCCACGGCTTTTTTGCTTTCAATGGCTTCCGCAATTTGACGGGCGGCCTTTTGCGGCGTGGCAACCCAAAACATCGTTTTGTTTTCTTCGGTCATTGCCGTTTCCACAAAGCCCGGACGAATATCAGTTACGTGTATATTCTTGTACCACTTTGCCGAACGGTAACGCAAACCTTGCAAATAACTCGACATAAACGCTTTAGTAGCGTGGTATTCGGGAGCGTACGGGCTGCTGCGGGTTGCGGCAACGGACGAAATACCGACCAAATGTCCTTTTTTCTGCGTTTTGAAATATTCAAAACCCCAGTTTGCTAACGCCATAAAACCACGGGCGTTGATGTCAACAACCTGCATTTCTTGCTCGTAGGTTGCCTTCGGGAAACCAACTCCGGCGTTAATTATCAGCACATCGCAACCGCCCATTTGCTCAACCAATGCGGCTAAACCCATCCGAGATTCTTCGGTATTTGCCACGTCCATAAAAGCAGCGTAAATTTCTGTATTCGTGGAATTACTTTTTATTTCGCTTAATTTTTCGGTGCGTCTTCCGGTAATTCCTACAGTGTGATTTTTCGAAATATAATGTTCGGCAATTGACTTTCCAATACCCGAAGTTGCTCCGACAATGATGATTTTCATGTATTATTTAGGCGTAATTGTGTTGTAAATTTTACTAAGAATAATGCGAAGTTTACTTCACCAATTTAATTTGGTAACTGTAAGTGTACTTTTTGTCGAGCAAACGGTATTCGTCGTGAGGTAACATACCCCAACTCGTATCTCCTCCCAAACCACGCTGTTTCAAATCAATATGCAAAAATACCTGCTCCCGCTGCTTAACGTCTGTTGGGTGTTGTTGTTTTTTGGTAATACCGGGGTCAATATCTTCAGTCTTAAAAGGTAAAGCCGAGAAACTTATTGGTTGTAATCCGGTAATTTGAATGCCACTACCGTTATCGTCTTTCAAAGTAATCCAACGGGTATCAGTACGATAGCCAGTTTCTTGCGGACGGATGTACGTCCAGTTATGGTCTTTTTCGATTCGGTTGGAATATTTCCCTAAAAATGAAGCGGTGTTTCTGTCTTGGTAATTCTCATACGGCCCACGACCGTAATATGTAAGATTCCTAACGGTGGGATTGAGCTCCATCCGCATGCCAAAACGGGGTAATTCGGGCAGTTGTTTTTCTCCCATATCTATCGAAGAAGTGATTTGTACCGCTCCGTCATTTTTAATTAGGTAGTCAATTTGATACGGAATAGAAAGGCCAACCAATTCATACAAAACGGTAATTTTTTGACCCTCTGTGGTTTGTTGAGAAACCGTCACTTCCTTTATTTTTCTATCGGCGTGGGCGTTCCTCCAAATTCCTAACGCTACGGGCATATTATTTCCGAAATCATTATCGTTTGGAGCTCGCCAAAAATAAGGCTCAGGAAACTGACCGATTGCATTGGGCTGACTGCCGAGTTGGTATTTAGTAAATTTACCCGTTTGCAAATCGAATGTTCCGGAAACTTCCCCCGACTGAAAGTTAACAGAATTGCTATTTTTTGTGATTACTAACTTGGCATTTTCTTCGGCTAAATTTTCAAACCATTGCCCTTCATTAAGCTGAAATTGCTCAACTGCCATCTCAAAACCAGCAGGCACAAGTTCAGTGGCGTTTTTGGTAAGTGCCGTCACATTCAATACGTATTCTGCATCTGAAGAGATTTTAGGCAAACTCAATTGAACCATCTTGGTTGCGTGCGGAGCAAGATCAACCCGAAACTCCCCTTTTGAGTGCGGTTCTCCGTCTTTCAATAGTTGCCACGAAAAGTCAAAATTCTCTAAATTAGTAAAATCATAAATATTTTGAATCTTAATTTCTCCTTTTGATAAATCTGCCGCCGTAAAAAGAATGCTTTGATAAACCTTCTTTACTTCTTTGATAGCTGGATTTAGCCGCCTGTTGGATGAAACCAGACCATTGGCACAAAAATTTTCATCATTCCACAGGGCTTGACTTCCTAAGTCACCTCCGTACGCCCAATAAGTACGTCCGTCGCTTGTTTTGGTGCGTAATCCCTGATCTACCCAGTCCCAAATAAAACCACCCTGCATGTGCGGACTTGACATAACGACATCCCAATATTCCTGAAAATTACCGCTGGAGTTTCCCATTGCGTGCGAATATTCACACATAATAAATGGGCGGGTCTTTGTGTTGTCGGCTGCGTAGCTTTTCAGATACTCCATCGTCGGGTACATTGGGCAAACAATATCTGTATTGGATTGCTGACCAGCCTGCTCAGACTGAACCAACCGGCTTTTATCCCGATTTTTCAACCACGTATAATTTTCTTTGAAAACAGGACCATTTCCGCACTCATTTCCCAGCGACCAAATAATAACTGAGGTGAAGTTTTTATCTCGCTCAAACATCCGCTTCGTCCGATCTACGTGTGCCGCCGCCCACTCGGGCTGATATGCGGTGTGCGTTGATTCATCAATAATATCTTGCAACTCCGCCCCCATTCCGTGAGCTTCAATATTGGCTTCGTCTACAACGTACAGTCCGTATTTATCGCATAATTTGTAAATCATCGGATCATTCGGGTAATGGCTCAATCGCAGCGAGTTGATATTGTGCTGCTTCATTAACTGAATATCCAAAATGGTCAACTCTTTGTTCGGAACGTGCCCGTTCACGTCGTCGTGTTCGTGTCGGTTCACACCGTGAACGTAGGTTGAAACGCCATTAATAAGCAATTGAGCATTTTTAATTTCTACGGTGCGGAAGCCAATTTTTTGCCCCGTAAGATTAGTTACCTTGCCATCATCCTCAGAAAGCGAGATGATGCAATCATAGAGATGCGGAAATTCAGCACTCCACTTTTTTGGATTAACCACCGTCTTAGAGAACGTTACTTGTGTCGTCTCTTTTCCGGTAAGTGGAACAGCCTTCGAATCTTCAAAAACTACTTGCCCGCGTTCGTCAAGTAGAGCAATATTCAGCGTTGTTTTCTTGCGTGAAGCGACATCAAAATTACGGACATCAACGGTTAAGTTAAACGTGCCGTCTGTATATGTTTGGTCGAGTCCGGCTTGTAAAAAATAATCCCAAATGGTAGTTTTTGGAACTGCCAAAAGCGTTACGTCCCGCTCAATGCCAGACAATCGCCAAAAATCCTGATCTTCAAGGTAACTTCCATCATGCCAGCGTATTACCTGAACAGCAAGCGTATTGATGCCTTTCTTTAAGTGTTTTGTGATGTTAAATTCGACGGGTGATTTAGAAACTTTGCTCATTCCAACTTTTTGCCCGTTAAGGTAAAAAGTTGCGTGGCCAGTAATCGAACCGAAATGCAGAAAAATTTCTTTTTCTGTCCAATTATCGGGAATCGTAAATTCTTTCCGATAGGTTCCAACCGGATTATTTTCTCCAACAAGCGGCGGATTCTTCGGAAACGGATAAATCACGTTCGTGTAAATTGGCACGCCAAAACCTTGCAATTCCCAATTTGAAGGAACTGTAATATTGTCCCAGGTTTTGTCGTCGTAAGTTTCTTTGTAAAAATCAGTGGGTCGGTACGCAACTTTATCGGTATAGACAAACTTCCAGTCGCCGTTGAGCGACTTTTGAGTGCTGATAAATTGAGCATCATCATTTAGGAGCTGAGATTGGGTATCAAAAAGAGTAAAAAAGGCTCGTGGTTTTTCTTTATTTTCTTCGATAATCGTCGGGTTTTCCCAATAATTATTTTTGCTGAAGTCTTTCATGTTGCTTTGTGAATGCACACAAAACGATGCAAATAATAGAAAGAATGCGAATAAATATTTCATAAATAGTTTGGGTGAAGTTAATAACCGAACAAGTTAAAACAAGCAGCTAACTTTTCCGTGAAAATTGAAAAAAATACTACTTTTCAACTAAGTTGAGTTCAAAACAGTTTACTTTTATAAACCTTTAAAATCATTAAAATTCGGCACGAATTAATCAACCTATCCTATCATGCATTTGCTACTTAACAGAGCTTTTACAGCTGTTTTACTTTCCATAATTTCATTAAATTCTTTTTCACAAATCAACCAATCAATTCGAGGAAAAGTTACCAATGCTCAAACCGGAGCTACGATACCAAAAGCAACCATAAAATTAGAACCTACTGATTTTCAGACTATTGCAGACTTAAACGGTAGTTTTACTTTGCAAAATATACCGCCGGGGCGTTACCTCCTAACCGTTTCCAGTGTTGGATTCACCACAAAGCAAATCACCGAACTTTTAGTTCAATCAGGGAAAGAGCTTATTTTGGATATTACGCTTTCCCCCTCAGAAAGCGAACTTGCCGAAGCCGTTGTTACCGCCGCTTCGCCCAATTTATCGGGAGCGTTGACGAGTCTTAATACCATCACCACTGAGCAGGTGATGCGATATCCGGCAACTTTTATGGACCCCGCTCGCTTGGCTCAATCCTTTGCGGGAGTAGCGGTAAACAACGACCAAGCCAACGGAATTTCGGTTCGGGGAAATAACCCAAATACGCTGCAATGGCGACTGGAAGGCGTACAAATTGTGAATCCGAATCATACAAGTAACGCCGGAACATTCGGTGATTTACCAACCGCCGCGGGCGGTGGAGTGAATATTTTGTCGGCTCAATTATTGGGCAATATGAACTTCTTGACCGGAGCATTCCCCGCCGAATACGGAAACGTATTGGGTGGCGTGATGGATATGCGTTTACGCAAAGGAAACGATACTGAACGCGAATACACGGCTCAGGTCGGCTTGATTGGTATTGATTTAGCGGCGGAAGGGCCGTTTTCTAAGAATTCAAAAGCGAGTTATTTGGTGAACTACCGCTATTCTTTTACCGGACTTTTAGGATTGGGTGGAATAGATTTTGGCGGCGAAGCAATTGCCTTTCAGGATTTATCTTTCAACTTCTCAATTCCCACAAAAAAATTGGGCGATTTCACCATTTTCGGAATGGGCGGCAACAGTAGCAATATTTTTACTTCGTCCGAAGACCCGACGGAATGGGAAGAGGAAAAATCACAATTTAATATTGACTTCCG
>JANQUM010000182.1:6251-6498 GCA_030731175.1 Spirosomataceae bacterium | reverse complement strand
GTATTAGTATTGTTTATCTACAAGAAATTTATTGCCTAAGTTTATTTTGTCTAAACTTTAATAGCCCGCTAAGGAAGTTCCTTAACGGGCTATTTTTTGAAATTTGGTTATCGCAGTTTAAACTGTAAGTTTTCGGTAGAAATTAATTCTGCAAAAAAAATCCCGCTACAAGACGTAACGGGATGTAACTTAAAGCCTCCTATCGGGATCGAACCGCACGGGCGACCCCGCAATGACCTACTCATTA
>JANQUM010000182.1:0-6241 GCA_030731175.1 Spirosomataceae bacterium | reverse complement strand
GAGCTAAGGAGGCGTTTTCTGTAATCGTTTACTGAAAACGTGATGCAAAAGTATAGCCTTGGATTGTATTAGGCAAGTATTTTGAAAACTATTTTTTGCTAAAATTTCCAACGGGAAAATAACCCGTTGGAAATCAAATATTTAGCTATTTGAAACACTCGCAAATAATTTGAGTTTATCATTCAACGAAGCTAATTCTTGTTCTGCTTTCACGATTTTCTTCTCAAATTCTGCTTTCATTTTTTCCGCACCTTTAGATGGTCCGAAAAATTCGATGTTATTTCTCCACAGAGCAATATCGTCTTCGAGTGCTTTTGCTTTGCGGCTGATATCGTTTTCTTTTTTATCTAAGGCTTTTGAACTTCCGCCGCTTTTTAATTCAACTTCGACCTGATTTCTGAGAAGTAGTTTTTCTTCGTCTTTTGGTGAAATAGTAGAACTTGCTCTAACGTAGTCGTTAATGGCTTTGATAAATCGATCCTGAATTGTTTTGATATTTTTTCTTGGAACAAAACCAATTTTGTTAAAGTCATTCTTAAAGACTGAAAGCTTCGTTAAATCAATTTCTTTGGCTTCTGTTAGTTTCTCAACTTGTTCGCAAATTGCTTGTTTTGCTTTTAGATTTTCTTCGTATTGGGCTTCTACTTCGGCGTTTCCTGAGCGTTTCAGATTAAAGAATGCATCAGCGGCTTTTTTGAAACGTTTATAAATCGAATCTTTCTGCTTATGCGGAACGTGCCCAATTGTACGCCAAGTCTTCTGCATTTCAATCACCCGGTTTGTCTCTGCAGCATCGGTTGTTTCGGCTTCAACATAACCTTCAATTTCCTGGCATAGTTGTTCTTTCAATACTAGGTTTGCTTTGCGTTCTTCTTCTAACTTCTCAAAGAAAGTAGATTTGTTCTTGAAGAATTGCTTTATTGAAGACCAGAAATCTTTCGTAACTGTTTTTCCTTCGTTCCGTGGCATTCCGCCTTTGATTTCGTTCCACTGCTCCTGAACTGCAAGTACTTCTTTGGTTTTGGCGTTCCACTCATTAATTGAACCTGAATCAAAATCAAGGAATGGTTTTAAGCTTTCCACCAATCGAACTTTGACTTCGAGTACTTCATTTTGCAATTGTTTATTTACTTCGCCTTGCTCACGTTTTTTCTCGTAAATTACATCAAATGCAGCTTTTACTGTTGCCCAAAGTGCTTCTTGCTCTTCTCGCGGAGCCGGTCCAAGAGCTTTGTATTCTTCAAAATACTCGTTGGCTTGTTTTAGTAAACTGTTTGAATACCCTGCCGTTTTTACTGTTTCAGCAATCTCTGAAATCTTAACGGAAAGATCTGTTTTGGCCTCAAGGTTTTTCTTCCGGTCTAGGTCTTTAAGCTCGTTTTGAATGTTGCGGATATTATAATAACGATCTACAAGTGCGTTATAAGCCGACCAGAGTGAGCCATTGTGGGGTGAATTTACGTTCCCGGCATCACGCCATTCCTCCTGAATTTGTTTGAATGCGTTCCAGTTTTCCTTTGAGCCGCCTTTTTCTTCTTCTTCGACTACTATTCGCAGTTTTTCTAATAAATTAGTTTTGACTTCAAAGTAATCATCTTTCAACTGACGAGCTTTGCGGTAGAAAGCGTTCTTAGAATCCTTAATTTGAACCATTGCTGCTTCAAACCGAAGTGTAAGGTTGTCGTTTTTGAATTCAAAACCTTCTGCACTTCCCGTTTCTTGTTGGTATTCGGCTAAGGCTTCGCTCTTTTCTTTTAGTGTAATTTCGTCGAAAACAATTTGAATTTGTTTGGCTACGTTGTCTATGTTTTTGACATCAGAGGCAACGATACTACTTTTGGAAATTGAATCTACCAGTTTGCCCGATAAGTCAACCAAATCTTTTTTGGTAAATTCGGCAATGTCGTCTTCTTCCTTGATGAAAGTTGCTTCGGTGACACGTTCAGGATTTTCTTCTTCTTCGTCGTCTTCGTCATCTTCTGGTGCTTCTTCGTCATCTTCGTTGCTTTCAACAGCAACTACCGTTTCAGCACTTTGAGCGATTTCAACAATTGGTTCGGCGAGTTCTTCAGCTACCGCTTCGGTTTCTACCACAGCCTCGGCCGGGACTTCTTCAATCGGTAAGTCATTAACAACATCTTCGGTTGCATTTTCAATGACAGTTTCTGTTGACGGGACAACTTCGGCTGATACTTCTGGAGCTACTGTAGTTTCCTCGATCGGAGTTTGCTCGGGGGTAGTTTCAGAGGTTGTTAATTCGTTAATAGTTGAATCGACTTCGTTTGTCGATTCTGCATTTTCATTCTGTACGCTTTCTTCTTTCATAGAAATACCATTTTAACCGAACATGTCGGCATTAACCTGTGTTAATGTTGTTGAAACTGAAATAAGTGACTGATTATAAATTGCCTATTCGGCGAAAATTGCAAATCTAATAAATATACGTTAACTAACCTCGAAAGGTTGAATTATGAGCGAAAAACTGAGCCAAATTTCTGACTTAAGACAGAATTACACATTAAACAGCTTACTAAAAGAAAATGTTTCTGATAACCCCTTTACGCAATTTGCAGTGTGGTTTGAAGAAGCAGTAAACGGCGATATTTACGAACCAAACGCCATGATTTTATCTACTGTTTCGGAAAACCAACCTAAAAGTCGAACGGTGCTTTTAAAAGCATTAGAAAACGATGGATTTGTGTTTTATTCTAATTATGACAGCCATAAAGGTGAACAAATGGCTGATAATAATAAGGTAAGTTTACTTTTTTATTGGGATAGACTGCAACGTCAAGTGAGAATTGAAGGCACGGTTTCACGAATTTCGGAAGAAATTTCGACGGCTTATTTTCAATCCCGACCACGTTCAAGTCAATTAGGTGCGTGGGCTTCAAAGCAAAGCGAAGTTATCGAAAATGAACAAGTTTTGGTTGAGCAATTGGAATTTTTCACTAAAAAGTTTGAAGGAATAGAAGTGCTGCCGAAACCAGAAAACTGGGGCGGTTATGTTGTCAATCCAAACAAAATCGAGTTTTGGCAAGGCCGACCAAGTCGATTACATGACAGATTGGTTTTTGATTTGGTTGATTCTGACTGGAAAATATCACGTTTAAGTCCGTGATTTTTTCTTTGCTAGGAGCTGTTCTATTTCTACTAATGAAAATGAATTTAGCGTGAATGCTTTTGTGAGTCCACCTTTGCGGGCAACTTTAACTCCGTATTCCATATCGTGGTAGCCAGCGGTGTTGTGTGCGTCTGGGTTAATGCTAAGTAAAACACCTTTTTCCATGCAATACGGAATCCATCGCCAGTCTATATCTAAGCGGTACGGGCTGGCGTTTATTTCAATCACGACTTTATATTCGGCACAGGCATCAATAATCGTTTTAAAATCCAGGGGATAACCTTCCCGTGCTAATAATAACCTTCCGGTTGGATGACCAAGAATTGTTGTAAACGGATTTTCGATTGCTTTTAAAAGGCGGTCGGTTGCTTTCACAATATCCATGTTGAGCGTTTGGTGAACCGAGGCAACCACATAATCAAACGTTGCCAAGATTTCGTCTGAATAATCAAGCGAACCGTTCATTAAAATGTCGGATTCGATGCCTTTCAATATCTTGAATGGTCCGAGTTCTTCGTTTAACTCAGCAATTTCTTCTTGTTGCTGCAACACTTTTGCGGGCGAAAGCCCTTGTGCGTAAGTAGCAGTTTGTGAATGGTCTGCCATTCCTAAATATTCAAAACCTAAAGATTTACAGTATTCCGCCATTTCCCGTAGGGTATTTTTTCCGTCGGAATAAGTACTGTGATTGTGCAGGATTCCTTTCAGAGAATCGTAGGTTACGAGATTTTCATTTGAGTTGCTTTTTGCCCACTCAAATTCGTTTCTTCCAACTCGCATTTCAGGAACAATATATGGTGTGCCGAATTTTTCGTACGCCATTTCTTCGCTTTTTAACCTATTTTGAGTTAAAAAATGTAGTAATGATTGTGGTTCGCCGAAAGCAAGGTGTTTTTCATCTGCTGATAAAATCAGCTTTTGACTTACGTACTCTTCTGGTGAGACAAAGTGAATTTCAACCGGAGTTTCGATGCTTTCAAAATTTCCAACCCAGCGGAACATCGATGAGTTCTCCCAATCTTTTATCAAAAGTGGATTCATCGGTTCGGCGAAATCGCCATCTTCCCGAAGTACAATAAAAGATACGCGGTCTATGACTTCGTTATTCTGACGGACCTGCCCAACGATTTCTATTTTTTCAAATTCAGTTTTTAGAACGGCTAATAATTCGTTGGCGAAAAAGATACCTTTGTTCAAACGAAGCTTTCCTTTCTGCTCGTCAATAAAGGCAATTGAAGCCAAAATCTTGATTTGCGTTTTTTCGCCGAAACCTTTTAACGTCGCAATTTTATTTGTTTGGCAAGCTGCTTTGAGCTTTTCGATACTGTCGATATCGAGTTCTTGCCAAAGTTGTTTGATTTTTTTTACGCCAATTCCTTTCACCCGAAACATATCAATAACTCCGAGCGGAATGGCTTCTTTCGCATTTTCAAACTCCTCAAAAGTTCCGGTTTCTACCACTTCTGAAATCGCAGCGGCGAGCATTCTACCAATTCCCGGAGTGTCGAGAATTTGTTTTTCGCTCATTTCGTATAAATTTCCTTCTAAGCGGTCAATATTATACGAGGCATTAGCGAAAGTTTTGTATCGCCGTTCGTCTTCGTTGTTGAGTTCTAAAAGGTTGGCGTGAAGCGAAAAAAGGTCAGAAATTTCTGAATTCGAGATCATGCAATAACAGTGGTTGATTGAGTAAGTTGCTTAATTTTGATATTGAACGCCGCAAATATCAACGTCATAACTGGGCTTATTAAATTAAAAAATGCGTAGGGTAAATAATCTAACGTATCAACACCCAGCACGTTTGCCTGATACGCTCCGCAAGTATTCCACGGAATTAAAACTGACGTTACCGTTCCTGAATCTTCAAGGGTACGGCTGAGATTTTCTGGAGCGAGTCCACGCTCTGCATAGGCTTTCGCAAACATTTTTCCGGGAACAACAATAGCGAGGTATTGATCTGATGCGGTAATATTCAATGCTAAACAGCTTCCAACGGTACTTGCGAACAAGCCAAGCGTACTTTTTGCTAGCCGAAGTAATGCTGCTGAAATGGTGCTTAACGCTCCGATGGCCTCCATAATTCCGCCGAATACCATCGCACATATTATGAGCCAAATAGTGCCGAGCATGCCGCTCATTCCTTTTGCGTTGAATAAATCTGTGAGAGTTGCGTTTGATGTTTCAATTGCCGTTGGGTTAGTCATTGCATTTACGATACCCTCGTAACCTGATCTGAAAGTTAAAGAAGTTGCACCAGTGAGGTTCATGATTGCCTGCGGTTGAAAAATCAGGGCGAATAAGCCGCCCAAAAGTGTGCCAATTAGCAAAGCAATTAACGGTTCGGTTTTCCTGATGATTAAGGCGATAACCGACACTGGAACTAAGAAAAGCCACGGCGTAATGTTAAAACTTTCACTGATTGCCGCAAGTGTTTCTCTGTTGTCGATTTCTCCGTTTGAAGTTTGAAAAATACCGATGAAAATGAATGCGATGATCGTGATAACAATGCTCGGAATGGTGGTATAAAGCATGTACCGTATGTGTGTAAACAAATCTGTACCCGCCATTGCCGGAGCTAAATTCGTGGTGTCTGACATCGGTGATAATTTGTCGCCAAAATACGCTCCAGAAATAACCGCACCTGCCACAATTCCGGGGTTAAAACCTAATGAGTTTCCGATGCCAATCAACGCGATTCCGACGGTGGCTGAAGTTGTCCAAGAACTTCCGGTTGCAACTGATATAATCGAGCAAATAATTACACAAGCAGGTAGAAAAATAGTGGGGCTCAGTATATTAAGTCCATAATAAATCATGGCGGGAATAATTCCGCTGACGAGCCAAGTGCCAGACAAAGCACCAACAAACAACAAAATAAGCAACGCTCCTGTGGTTGATTGGATATTTTCCGCCACATTTTTAATCATATTTTCAAACGAAACCTTCTTAGTAAAGCCTATGATGGCAGCAACTGCCCCACCGATTATCAAAACAAATTGATTAGGACCCGAAGTGGCATTATCACCAACAATACCGACGTGGAGGGCAAGCAATGCGATTAAAACTACCCCGGGGATCTGGGCTTCCCACATTTGTAACTCTACTACTTTCTCGTCT
>JANQUM010000181.1 GCA_030731175.1 Spirosomataceae bacterium | reverse complement strand
GCAAAACTAAGCCCCGAAACTTCGGGCATTTCAATATCGCAAATCAGCAAATCAATCTCTTCTTCTGCCATTTTACCGTAAGCTTCCATGGCAGATTCGCACACGCCAACGAGGTTTAGTAGCGGATTAATTTCTACAAATTTGCTAATCGTTTTCCGCCAATGCGGGTTATCGTCAATTACAAGTGTATTTATTTTCATTTTACGTTCAGGTTGTTTTTCCGGTTAAGCTACTTTTTTTCATGCACAAAATGTAGTGGCTAATGCAGTAAAAGTTGATGTTCGTGAACTTCGTACAAAAGCATTTTACTAATCATTAATCAGCAAAGTAAATTTACAGAAAATAAGCTTTTAGACGTAAGAAAATAAAAAATAGCATCGTCATAAAGGCACATTTAACAGGTGATATTAGATTTTTGAGTGAACCAATTGAAGACAAAAATTACGTGCTTTCCTTTTCTATAAAAACTAGTATTGAGTGAATCTTTTAAATTGTTATGAAACCTTTTCTTAACTTAAACCAACATAAACAAATCCCGTTCTTCCGAATTATCTATCTCGAAAGTGATGCCAATTACACCTACGTCCATACCACAACCGCCAAAAAGGCCTTATCTTCTTATACAATCGGCGTGTTGTACAAGCAACTGGATAAGCACATGTTCTACCGTGCCAACCGTAAATTGGTTTTTAACTTGCACTTTGTGGAAGAAATTTGGTACGACGGAGAATACGTTTTCCTAAATTTAGTAACGGGTAAAGAAGTGGCGTTGTCTAGGCGTCAGTCAAGCTTATTTAAAATTTTTTTGAAGAAGAATTTTGGCTTTAAGATTCCACATCGCTACGAGACGGCAAACGTGAAAATACTGCACTTGACAGAAGTGCGAAGCACGTTCAAGCTGAATACGCAAACGCAATACTGTGAAAGCCCCGTTGGGTGTTTATAACATTTTTTTTGGTGATTTAACTAAGGCTTCGCTCAATTTTGGGCGAGGCTTTTTTTATGGCATTAATTTAGAGTAATCACCTCCACGAAGGTAAGTGTAAGTACTTGTGCAGTCCAATTCACAAGGAAATATCCGCAAGTGAAGAAGGATTTCTGGAAGGTGAAAAATACCTTGTATTATACAGGAAACCGATAGGCCGTATAAGACCAAACAATACCTAAATATTAGCTGTTTATTAGGTGCGAGGAAATTTAGAATTGGTTCATAAATTACCGAAACGAATTTTAATAGCACGTGAATTTGCTATTTTGGTCAACCAAACAAAATCGCCCATTTATTAGCTTATGCTTTGGATTGTACGAAAAAACACGCATTTTTACACTCGCAGAAGCGAGATTTAACCTAAGAAAAGCCACAGCCCCCCACAAAAAAAATAGAATGAACGGTGCAACATCAGAAAACGAATACGCTTACATAAAAGAAGGTAAGGTATTTTTGAAAGGATATTTAGACATGCCTGACCGCCAAATTGGCGAGGTAAAACGCACAGAAGAAGAAGCTTTTAAGTACTTCGAAGATCGGTATGATATTGCCGTATCGAAAGTAGAACAATTAAAAGTTGAAATTGAAACTGCCCAAAACAAAGGTTCGTACCTCACTAAGCTCAAGCAGTTAAGGAAGCGTTTACTGACCTTTGACGGCATCGGTAACTTTATGCCGTTGCTTGATAAATTAGACCTGCTTGAGGGTTCGCTGTCGGGAATGATTGACGAAAATCAAACTAACAACCTGACAATTAAGCAAGAACTTTTAGCCGAGGCTCAAGAAGTTGGAAAAAGTGACGAATGGCAGGAAACCGCCGATACGCTGCAAGATATCCGCACACGCTGGATTCGAACCGGGCCAGTTCCGAAAGAAAATCAGGAAGAAATTGAAGAGGCTTTCAAAGATACACTTGACGAGTTTTATCAACGACGCAAAGCGTACTTTGAAGAGCAACGCCGTATCACAGACGAGCGTTTGCTTCGATACCACGAACTTATAAAAGTTGCCGATTCGCTACTTGACCGCCGCGATTGGGACGAGGCTTTTCAAGACCTTAAAGGTATTCAGGCAGAATGGAAAACGGTGGGTAAAATTCACCCAAAAATATTGCGTGACCCGTACAAACGCTTTAAACAATTAACCGGAACGTTTTACCAAAGATATTGTAAAGCAAAAGGCATTGAAATAAAGCCCCGGGTTGACCCACGTATCGCCGCTCAGCAGAAAATGGTGGCTGATGTTGATCGCCTCGCAGAGTCAGACGACATGGTGGCGGCAGCAAATCGAACTAAAATGCTGCTGAACGAATGGAAAAATATTCGTTTGCCGTACAATATGGTTGACCGTGACCTCGCCGAACGTTTCCGCTCGGCTTGCGATAAGATTTTTGAATTAAGCTATTTGATGAAAGTAGTTCACCGCAAAAATCCAACTTACAGTTATATGAGTGCCGAGCAGCAGCTTCAGGCAAAGTACCATGAGATGGAATACATTGTTAAGCGGGCGAGAGAGGACTTAGAGCACCTTTCTGCAAGCATGAACACCATAAAAAGTAATCCAGATTCAGAAACTGACCGCCTGTTATTCAATAATGTACGTACCCAAGAACGTAAGCTAATGATGAAAGAAGTTATTTTAGAAGAGCTTCGACGGAAGGTAAATTAAAGATTTATACAGCTTTTTTGATACAAAGAGCCGTTGCTGAGAAAGTAACGGCTCTTTTTTACTTAATGGTAAGGGGCAAATCCTCTCTTTCTTGTATCTTTGCCGCTGTTTCACGCAATTCCGTTCCGTTGATAAACTCAAAACCGCATACATACAAACGTACATTGGCTATTATGCAGCCATATATTTTTCCGTACATCGGTTATTTTCAGTTGATAAACGCCGTGGACAAATTCGTGATTTATGATGACGTGAACTTTATAAAAAGGGGCTGGATTCACCGCAATAACATTTTAGTGAACAATTCGGCGAATATGTTCACCGTTCCGTTGTCAAAGCCGAGCCAAAATAGCCTGATAAACGAAGTCGAACTTGGAGATTTGACATCTTGGAAAGAAAAATTTCTGAAAACTACGGAGCAGAGTTACAAAAAAGCTCCTCATTTTGAAGCCGTGTTTTCATTACTCGAGCGTACTTTTTCCAGCGGCGAAACGTACATTGGAAAACTTGCCCTCAGAAGCATTCAAGAAGTTTGTTTTTACCTCGAAATTTCGACTGAAATCGAAAGTTCGTCCGAAGTTTATGGAAATCCCGAACTGAAAGGGCAAGAGCGAATCTTAGATATTTGTCTTAAAGAAAAAGCGGAGCATTATATAAACCCTACGGGTGGTCGGGAATTGTATAGCAAAAATTTGTTCGCCGAAAATGGCGTAAAGCTCAATTTTATACAATCAGAAAAAGTGATATATCCGCAGTTTAAAAATGAGTTTGTGCCGTGGCTTTCAATTATTGACGTGTTAATGTTTAATGATGTGAAAACGACGAACAAATTATTAGAAAAATATACATTAAGCTAAGAATCTGAACAGTAAAAAAATGGCAAAAGTTGTAATATTTGGAACAGAATTAGTGGCCGAATTGGCTCATTATTATCTTACAAATGATTCTGAGCATGATGTGGTGGCGTTTACGGTAAATAAACAATACATCAAATCTGATAGGTTTTGTGAGCTGCCCGTTGTGCCTTTTGAAGAAATAGAAACGCTTTACCCAAAAGCGGAATTCAAAATGTTTGCCCCATTGAGCGAACGCAAAATGAACGAAGTTCGGGCAACTGTTTACGGCGAAATAAAGGCATTAGGTTACGAAATGATCTCGTATGTTAGCTCGAAAGCCACCGTTTTAACCGATCAAATTGGTGATAATTGCTTCATTTTGGAAGATAATACCATTCAGCCGTTTGTAAAAATTGGCAACGACGTAGTGCTTTGGAGCGGAAATCACATTGGTCATCATGGCGAAATCAAGGATCACGTTTACTTTACGTCGCACGTTGTACTTTCGGGGCGTTGCATAGTGGGAGCGTACTCGTTTTTTGGTGTAAATGCCACTATCCGCGATGGTTGCGAAATTGGCGAAGGAACGCTCGTGGCGATGGGGGCAAACGTAACAAAACAAAAAACCGAACCCTGGAGTATTTGGAAGGGGAATCCAGCTAAGGCGGCGGCGATTTCAAGCAAGGATATTGATTTGTAATTATCTGATTAGCAGCTAAAAAGTATTCGTAATTTCAAGAAAAAAATATTTCTCTGTTTATGCTGTTCTATCTTTTTGAGGTTTTATTCTTTTTTGTAAACCATCAGAACTCCCGCCGGATTTCGCAATCGCTCAGTGATTACGTCGTAAATTACTTTTTACTACTGGTTCTGTCAATCATTCCAACGGGCTACGTTTTATCTGAATTATCGGCGATAAACAAGCCCTTATTTTGGGGCGTTGGCGTGTTGTTAGTTTCGGGCGTAACGTTTTTTCTCCTGCGATTTTTTCTGCCGAAGAACGAGTTCGCATTGAAAAAGAATTATTCAGCAAATGGCGTGAAGACTTTTGTTTCGAGCCTCTCATTTTCGGAGAAAGTTACGTTCGTAATATTATTAACTGGTTTTTTAATATGTTCATTATTAAATAGTTATGCATTTATTTATGCTTTTCCCAACGAATGGGATAGCATGACCGGGCACCTTGCCAAATGTGCGTATTATTTGCAAAACGGCTCGATGGACCGCATTCAGGGAACTACGTGGTCAATAGATTTTTACCCAAATGCTTTGCCCACGTTACAGCTTTTTTTCTACCATTTATTTGGTGAAATGGGCTTCAAATTCATCCATTTCCTTTCTTACTGGATTGTCTTGGCGGGTACGTACAAAATCAGTTTGCAGATTTGCCAAAATAAGAAAATTGCGATCTTTGTGCTGCTCGTTACATCGCTTTTGCCCACGGCATTGATACAGGCAACTACAACAGAAACCGACATTGTCTTCTCTGCTTATTTGTGCGTTCTGATCGTTTATTTGCTTAAATTTCTTCGCAAACCATCCACGTTTTACCTTAGTTTTATCGGGCTAATTGCAGCGGTTTGGATTAGCCATAAAGTTACTTTTCTGCTCGCCGCACCTTCGGTGGCGGTATTAGTGCTCTATATTATTTGGAAGCAAAGAGTGTTTTTTAACGTTAGAAACACGGGCATTGCTTTGTTGGTTTTTGCGTTAGGGTTCAGCGTTTACGTACTTCCGGCGGGTTACGTAGGAAACGTGAAAGAAGTGGGCGAGTTAAAAATCGGTAGCCTCTCTGCTCCAAAATTAGTGATGAATTGGCACGGGATTGAGCACCTTTCCACCAAAGAAAAATTGACTAATTTTAAACTGAACTTGCTCCGCTATACGTCTGATTTCATTCACCTTGATGGCATTAGAAATGCTCCGGCGGGAGAAAAAATTAATCAAACTTTTCGGGTACCATTTGACGCTTTTTTTAGTCAATTCAATATTGATCGAGATGCTTTTTGGGCGGTAAACCCGTTCCGGTTTCAACATGCTGACGGCGACGCTCGTTTTTATCGTGAACGCCCTTATTGGGGCTGGATTGGTATTGGGTTGGTGTTTCCAGCGTTGATTATGTTTGGGGCATCGTTTTTTAGGAAAAAGAAATTCAAAGAAATTGATTCAAACTTGGCGTTAGTTTTCTTCATTTGCGGCGTGGTTCACTTTCTTTCGCTTTCGTTTTCTGCGGTTTATGATCCGATAAAGGCTCGTTATTTTATGAATATGAGCGTTTGGTTTCTACCTTTGATGGCATATTTGTATAAAGAGCGGGTGAAGTATTATTTGGCGGCTTCTGCGGTAATTATTGTTATTTCGGCAATTATGACGTTAATGTTCCGAGATTTAGTTCCGTTAACAGGGGAGCGATCGATTGGCAATCTTTCTCGGATCGAACAACTGCTTTTGGCTCGCCCAAACCTTGCTTTAGCGTATAAAAAATACAATGAATTAGTTCCGAAAAATGCCGTGGTAGCGTTAGGGACGCAACAAGAAAATGAAGACTTTGAATACCCGCTTTGGGGTGAAACCTTCGAGCGAAAATTGATTCCGTTACACCCGTTCCGACAAGCGGTGAAGCCAATTCCCGCCGAAGCGGAATATTTATTTTTTTCAGAAGGGGTTTTCGAAGTAAAACCCGGCGACATTCGATTGAGCGAAGGACGAGAAACCGACGGCGTAAAAGTAGTGGGTGAAAGTACTTTTTACCTCAGAAAATTGAAATGAGAAACAAAACAGTTTTTTCATAAACACTAAAAATAAAGACTTAACAATATACTCCATGACCGATTTTTTCAATCAATTGATCTGCCCAAAAACCAAAACGAAACTAACACTTTCGGAAGATGGTAAAACGCTAAATAATACTTCAACCGACGAACCAATCAGCTACGACGTAAAAAACATCGTGGATTTGGTTTACCCCAAAGAATTATTTGAGGAAGACCGCAAGGAGCAAGTTGCTTA
>JANQUM010000180.1:664-6587 GCA_030731175.1 Spirosomataceae bacterium | reverse complement strand
ATTCCAATCATCAACACCAGCCTTTAGGCTGTTCCGCCACTTTACGGGGGTTGCCGGATCTATATAATATATAATCGGTTTCATTGGCTCAATCAATTCGCCATTTTTTTGCTTCAAGGCATCGGCTGCATTTTTTGGTTCCAAACGCCACCGAACGGCAAATACGTTTTCGTCTGATTTTTGAGATTCCTCCGTAAATTCAGCGTATTGATTGGCAAAATACCCAACCCGTGCGTCAAATTCACGCTTACGCATCGGCTCTTTTGGCAATAATAATAACGACGTGTTCATTTCTAAAGTCACTACTCCCGCGTCCCGACTTGCAGGAAAATAGCGGCCAATACTCGGCGTTGGACTCAACGAAATTCGTGGCGGAGTTACACTGAATGTCTTTACAGTTCTGATTTCGGTGTTTATTGGATACGTGCTGATTTTATCTATAAAAGATGCGTCGCTTTTGAAAGAACCAATATTAAAACGTTGCTTCGCAATTGGGTCTAAAGAGAACGTTTGCAAGTCAGAATCGAAGGTTTTGGTTACTTCAAAAACGTAAACAGAATCTTTCGTTTGAGCTTTAATTTCAAAAGTTGCCACGATTGGGTCTGAACTTGAATTTTTCACCGCCTGAAACATCGGCTTTGTGCTATCCGGGCTTGTCACAACGTATGTTATTGAGCGAAGGAATATCTTGTCTCCGGGGCCTTTTTCAAATTTCACGACCTGACGGTTCACCTCTTCGCCACCAAAAACGCCACCACCTGCGGCAGTCTTTGAATAACGCGTTACTGCCATGATTTCGCGGTCAAAAAGTGATTCAGTAATCTCGAAATAGAATTTTTCTTCTTTTTCGTGCACCGTTATCAATCCACGCTTTGTGGTATAGGTGCTGTCTATAAACTTTGCGTAGGCTTTGGGTCCTTTTTCTTCTTTTTTAACTTTTAACTTTACAGAGTTTGTTGCGGTATCAAGTACGGCAACAATTGCGGGAGTTTTGTCTTTCTTCTTTTTACGCTGGGCATCTGCCGAAAAGGCGATACTAAGCGTTAATAGAATCAATAGACTGAAACGAAGTTTTTTCATTTAATTGGGTTTGTGAGTGAACAAATTAAGACAATCACGAAATTAGAAAAATGTTTTGGTTCAGTTCCATTAAATAGATAAACGGTCGCATTTTTCGGACAAAAAACGATAATACGCAACTAAAGTCAGTGGCAACTTCCTATTTTTGCGTAGCTAATAATAGGAAAATGGACGAATTGCTCGAAAAGGTAAAAGCGATTGATTTGCGGATGGTAATGGAAGACCTGGGTTACAAAATTGTGCAAAACCGCCGCATGAAATGCCCTTTCCACGAAGACGATTCGCCGTCGTTGGTTATTTATCCGCCGCCGCAAAACGAATTTCATTGCTTTGGCTGCGGCAAACACGGCGATGTGTTGAATTTTTACGCCGAAGTGAACGGCATTAGTTTCAAAACTGCCCTTGATAGATTGGCCTACACGTATATTCCGAATTACGAACCAGAAAACAAACGCTCTTTTAAAAACGAACCGAAATTACAGGTTTACAATAAAAAAGATCCGGCGGCGAACTACGTCTATCAGCCCATTCACAGTGATATTTACGAAGATTTCAGAACCCATTGTTTGAATTATCCAACGACGGAATCTACCATTGCAGCGGTGAATTATTTAAGAAACCGTGGACTGGAAGACTGGAACATTAGGCACAATAGAGTTTTCATGGTTAAAAATTACCGCGAAGTGAATGCTTATTTGAAAGAAAAGTATAGTGTTGCAGATTTGCAAAGTTCAGGATTGATGAACCAAAACGGGAATCTCATTTTTTACGTGCATCCTATTATTTTTCCCTACTTTCAAAATGGTCGGATCGTTTATTTACAAGGCAGAACCATAGGTCCGCCTAAAGATAGAGCAAGTAAATACCAATTTTTAAAAGGTTTGCCCCGACCGATGTTTAACAGCGATATTTTAGCAACTCTACGAACTGGAAAAACTCTTTATATTACCGAAGGGGCAATTGACTGCATGACGTTAGTTCAATACGGAGAAGCGGCAATTAGTTTAGGAAGTGCAAAGCATTTCCGCCCTGAATGGGCAAAGTTACTACGACGGGCAAAAGTCATAATTTGGTTTGATAACGACGATGCCGGACGCAGTGGAACGCAGGAATTGCTAAAAACGTTAACCGAGCTTGGCATTACGGTCAGCTCCAAAACGCTTCCCGAAGGCGTAAATGACATTAACGAATATTACAATAACAAAAATAAGTAAAAGCGAATATGGATGTTTCCTTAATTTCCTTATTGGAAGAACCTTGGTTTGAATTTCTGTTTAGTATCGGTTTAATATTTCTTTATTACGCCATAAAAGCAGTTGTCAGAAAAATTGTACTCAAACACGCCGATCGAAATGATTTAGCTCCTGGACGATCAATTTATGTGATTAAATTTTTCTCGTTCTTTCTTAATGTCTTACTCTGGATTGCAATTTTTGCGGTTTGGAACCTACAAGCTAAAAGTTTATTTGTCTATTTCGGCACATTTTTCACGGTGGCGGGTGTCGCTTTATTTGCTCAGTGGTCTATTTTGAGTAATATCACAGCATCGGTGATTTTATTCTTTAGTTTTCCGTTCAAGATTGGGTCTAAAATTAGAATAATGGACGATAAAAATTCAGTAACGGGAATTGTGGAAGACATCACTTTCTTTGTGATTCAAATACGGACTGCAGAAGGAGGCATGGTTTCTTACCCAAATAACCTCGCTATCCAAAAAGGAATTGTGGCTTATCCCGAAAAACAGGAAGAAATTACAGTAAAATCATAAAAAAAGCCGAACTCTTCAGTTCGGCTTCCATTTAATTATTTAGAAATTGTTATTCTGCTTCCGCAGCATCGAAAGGTGCTGGGGCTTGGGCTCTGATATTCCCGAGTTCGGTGTCAATCACGAACATTGATTCGCCGTCAAGCAGGTCAATCATTTCTATGGCACGGCGGGCAATATATTCTTCCTCAATTTGCTCTTTTACAAACCATAAGCCTAATTGCTCGGTAGCAAAATCATTTGCTTCGCGGCTTGCCGCCACAATTTTATTGATATTTTTCGTTACAAAAATTTCACTTTCAAGCGAAACCTCAAAGCATTCACGAATAGAAGTGTAGTCTTGTTTTGGCATTTTCACTTCAGGCGTTACCACCGTTCCGCCCATATCAAGTACGTATCTCAGGATTCGCATCATGTGGCTACGCTCTTCTTCAGACTGCGAATAGAAGTATTTTGCGGAGCTTTTATAACCGTTCCGGTCGCACCAAGTTGCCATCGCCAAGTATTTTTGCGAAGCATTTCCTTCAATTTCTACTTGTGCGTTTAATATATTTTGTACTTCCTCAACGAGCGAAGTACGCATTCTCATTAGATTTTTCATAAGGTTTTTTGTGTTTGTACTATTTGCAGTAGAACACCAGAAGGCAAGTGGGTGTTCGACTATTGCATTAGAATTAAAAATTTAAAATCGGTCTAAATACAAAAAATGTATCAAGCGAGGACGTCTTCAAATATTTCACAAAGCAAACTTCGCTGATTCGAGCAATTCCCGCAAGTGAATGATTTCGCAAAGGGTTAATTTGATTTTTTTACTTGCGTTTGGCAAGTCAATGATTTCGTAATCGCAATCGTCGGATAAATTATAAATCATCTGATGGATGTCAACACCGTCAACTATTCGCTTAAAATTCAGGAAGTTATCAATCCGAAAAGCGGCAACGGTAGTTGCATAACAAACGTAGATTCGGTTGGTTTTATCGCATTGGTAAACACCGCCTTTTTCGTTTTCAACCAATTCTATTCCGAAATTCTGTTTTACTAAATTCACAATTCGTTGCGTTTGATTACACAACAAATGTAGGCTTAATTTAGAATTAATCAAAATAGCAGAATGCTGGCTTTTCGGTCAAATTTTCAGCTTCAATTTGCACGCTGCCTGACCAATCCGTTTCCCGTTAATTAAACCATTGTCGTTAGATCCGCGGTAGTGGATTCCGCCGTACAGCCGTGACATTGCGGCTTCATTGGCATACTCCCAAAAATTATCAAAAGAACGGGGTTCGTACTGTTTATTCGCGTGTGAATGATCTGTGAAAGCATAATTATAACCGAAGGTATCTGATAAGACTATCGCAATTGCCCCCGAAACGGTTGCATGACCGCTCGTATATTCAGGAAAAGGCGGATTTGGCAAATACGCTGACCACTTGGTATCAATAGCGGTATTTATAAAAGTTACAGGTCGTAACATGCTAAATTTGTACTTGCATTTCCAACAAGAAACGAACGCATCAGAGGCTGCAATTCCTACCCTGCAATACGTTTCAGCGGCTTTCATCAAGTTCAGGCCTTCTTTTTTAATTAACTGATTGGCAATTGAAACTCCATGTCCTGGCGGCGTAAATGTTATGCCCGGATCATCAGACCAAAATCTTGCGATTGCTTTTTGCTCGGCTGTCAGATTTTTACCGATGCTATAAACTTCCAATGCTTGCACATACAATATGGAGGTATTGCCTATGCCGCAAGAGTTTGGCGGTGGCAGATGGAAATCGGCGGCTCCACTGATGAACGTACGGTTATTGCCCCAATAAGGCAAGAGTGCTTTCTGATCACCTACTGGAACCCACATACAAGCACCAGGTTGGATTTTGAATGACGCCGGAAAGTTATTGAATTGTGCTTCGTGCCCGCCGTCGTTTTTAGAATAATTGTAAATTGCTTTGGCGATACTTTTACCGAAATTCATCGAATTTTTTAACGTTTTTTCGTCAGAACGGAAACCGTAAAGGTGGTAGTTTTTGTCGGTCAATTCTTTGATGCGAAGCTTATTAACTTCGTTGGTATTTGAAAATAAATACGTGGTAATTTCTGCCATAGCAGTGTTAGCAACTATTGCCCAATTGTACACTAAATTCTCGTCAGGCTCAGGAAGTTTGTCGAAATCGTTCAGTTTTCCCTTCAAGCTTTCATATTCGGATGAACCATTCACAACGGCTTCGTAAAGTGTCAATCCGGAATAACCCAACGCCCGTGCTGAAACTGGCGGTGTAAACCCTTCGGTTGTAGGAATAATATCCACCTGAAGTTCAAACCATTCGGTAGCAATATTTCCTGAGAATTCTCCGGCATTTTTTTGAGCGAAGGCGGTGCTTCCCAAACCAAAAAACAAAACTGTTATAAGGGTGTAAAAACCTTTCATAAAACTTATTAAGTGAAAAGTAATGAGTTATTTCCGACGAATCGAGTTTTATTAGAAACCTATGCTATTCGTACTCTTGAAGATGCGTTCTCCGAGTTCGTAGCTTTGCAAACCGCTCGAAGTAAAATTAGAACCACCGTTTACAGCCGCTCTTATAACTTCGCTTTTAAAGTCAGAAACCGTAATTGGTACGCTACTAAATGGCGTAATTACATTGCCACCTAAGTCGGTACGAATTAATTCCCCGATTGCTCCAGCAAGCGTAGCACTTAACGAAGGGAATGCCGGCGAATACGAAGCACCAAGCGTCGGATTCCAGTTTTTATCGATAGTTTCACGAATGTACGTATCGGGTCTTACCGTGTTAAATTCGTATTTATTTCGCCATACAGAAATTACACCGTCATTCATCGTAATTGCCCCTTTCAAGTACAATAAAGCCGCGTCACCCAATTTTGGATTTTTAGCAGAAATTGCGGCATGCAAAACCCCGAAAATATTCCTTACTGTATTGTTTCCTGTATCGTTTCCTTCGTAAAAGTCACTTTTTTCTTTTTGTAAGTCCGAAAGGTTTTTAGAGGCTTCGTACACCTGCATTGCGTCCGAGAAAAAAGCAGACTCTTTCCGATAGGAGAACGGAGTTACCTCCGTGGCAG
>JANQUM010000180.1:0-654 GCA_030731175.1 Spirosomataceae bacterium | reverse complement strand
GATGATGACTTTATGCATGAATTTCTTGCAAGTGTTTCGAAGTGGAAAGCCCTGTGTAATTCTTTTGGACTTGTCATGTTCAAAGCAGTTTGGTTTGTATAATTCTTATGACAAAATAAGAATTCAGGATTTAGTGTCTTTCCTAGTGAATGTGTCTTTTATTATGAGGGATAAGGTCTTTAGAGGCTTCGTACACCTGCATTGCTTCCGTGAAAAAAGCAGACTCTTTCCGATAAGAGAACGGAGTTACCGCCGTGGCAGAAAGAAATTTATTTTCAAGGTGCATCGGTCGAAGCAATTTCCATTGCGTCAGCAAAGGTCTTGTTTGTGGCGGGCTCGGTCTCCAAACACCCAAGCCGTCAGGGAAGACGTAATTATTGTTAAAAAGAACGGAATCCGTACCATTTAGTCCGTCTTGACGGGCGTAGTTATAAACGGCAGTTGCTACCGCCGCACCGTATTCAATCGAACGCCGGATAACAGCCTGCGAAGCATTTCCTCGAAAAGACTGCTCATACTTAGTAAGCAAGGCGTCAATTTTGGCATTTTGCTCGGCGGTAGCTTTTGGAAAAAACGCTTGAATTATGGTATATTGAGCCCCGTTCGCCGCCAATCCCCAATTATATTCGAGCGAGTCAATCGTAACAGGAACCC
>JANQUM010000179.1 GCA_030731175.1 Spirosomataceae bacterium | reverse complement strand
GTTTCGAAGCAATTGATGCAACAAAAAATGCAGGGTTTGCAAAAAGAAGTAAACGGATTTATGGAAAAAACTGTGCAGGATAACGAAGGGACTTTCGCCGCAAAAGTAATCAACGCAAACATTGAACCCGACTTGCCAACAGAAGCGGATATTCCGATGCTACCGAACGGCAAAAAAGACTCAACATATATATTCAGATATTACAAAGCCCATTTTTTCGATAATCTTGACTTTAGCGACGAGCGGATGCTCCGCACCCCATTTTTGCAAACCAAACTTGATAAATACTTCACAGACTTGGTTTACCAAGTTGCAGATTCTGTTATCAATGACTGTAACCGAGTATTGACGCTTTCTAAGCAAAATAGTGAAGTTTATCGTTACGTGCTGTGGTTTACAACGAATAAATACGAAACCACTGAAATTGTTGGGCTTGATGCCGTTTTTATTCACCTTGCCGAAAATTTTTATTTAAAAGATGCCGATTGGCTGGACTCAACGCAACGGGCTAAGTTTCAGGAGCGAGTTAGTATTTTGAAGCCTTTGCAAACCGGAAAAGTATTTCCTGACTTGACGGTTTACGATTTAGACGGAAAAGAAAGGAAAGTGGCAAACAGCAAGGGCGATTACACTGTCGTTGTTTTTTACAGCCCGGACTGTGGTCACTGCAAAGACTCAGCACCGGAACTAGTGAAATTTTACGAAGAGTATAAAAATCAAGGAATCCAAATATTCAATATTAGTACAGATTACGAACCTGAAAAAATAAAAAAGTTTGTCAGTGAATATAAAACAGGAGATTTAATAAATGCTTGGGATGCCAAAGGAAATTACTATTTTCGAAACGCCTTCGATGTATATTCTACACCGACTACCTACGTTTTAGATGCACAAAAGCGTATTGTTGGAAAACGAATCCCGGTGGAAGAACTTGGGCGTTTTTTAGAGTTTCAGAAGCGTAAGGCAGAGCAGCCTATGAATAAAGGGAAATAATAAAGTCCTCAAAAGACAACGTTTGTTTTCATTGAAAATCTCGCAAGCAATCTTGCGGGATTTTTTTGTTATTTGGAGAACACAAAAGAAATCAGCCGTGGAATTTCGCCGTTTGTCTTTTCATCAAACCACTCGTTGAGTTCAATTAATTTAAGGTTATTCTCCTGTGCCGCATTCAGGAAATCAGAAATGTGATGTGTATAAGTTTGAAGCACTTGTGTTCCATTATCAGTTTCAAAACGGGCTTTGCTTCCGGCGTATTGCTTGAAAGGATGTAGTTCGCTTATGAAAAATATACCGCCTGATTGAAGTTTTTGATAAACCTGCCCGAACACATCTCCTAAATCCTGAATATGTTCCAACACGAGGCTGCACGTTATTAAATCCGCCGAGGCATCGGGCAAATTCCAATCGAGAGTCAAATCATTTTGTTGAAAAACGACATTTTGATTTTTAAATTTTGCCTTTGCTTTTTTGAGCATTTCCTCCGAGAAATCAATCCCGACTATGCCTCGGGCTTTTTTAAGCAGGAATTTAGTGTTTTTACCAGTTCCGCAGCCCAATTCAATTACATCTGAAAAATTGTACTTTTCAAGAACCTGCCGTGTAATTATTTGGTCTAAATCACGGGTTTTATTCTGATTTGTATCGTATTGATCTGCCCAAATATTGTATGCTTTTTGTATACTCATTTGTGAATAAAAGCTATTTTTTGAGTAAGGCTGTTTGAATAAAAATCGGTTTTTCTTCGGTTGGATTTTTGATGAACGTCATGCTGGTTGCTTTTCGCTCTGCATTCTTTGTATCGTCTTCAAATGTTACATCAAAAATAAACTTATCACCAATTGTCAGCGTGTGTGCATTTACTCGGGTAAATCCGGCATTGACCTTTTTGGTAGATAGCTCCCACGGTTCTATTCCGCTAAAATTTTCTTCGCCGACGAAGTAGCTATACGCTACTTTTTCTGACCCAAAGTCGAAATAACCTAACTGCCCGTTCTGTATAGTTGAGCTTCCAACTGACTCAAAAGTATTTCCGCTGAATTTACCCGTTGTATACACAGTGTCTGTAATTTCCCACCTTCCTTCAACCGAATTTTTCGCCTGGATTTCGTCTATATTGCAGCTATTCAACAGCAGAAAGGCTACACAGACGAAAAAGTAAGTAAGTGTTTTTGTCATAGTTCAAGTGTTTAGGGCAATGCCCGTTCTAAAAATGAAATGCCATTTCGCCACATTATATTTTCAATGTCGGTTTCGGTGTAACCTCGCTTTTGCAGAAGAGCCGGAATTTTCTGTAAATCCGCGATCGTTTCTACATCAGAAGGGCATTGCTCTCGCCCAAAGCCGCCGTCAAGGTCAGAGCCAATGCCAACGTGGTTGGCGTTTCCGGCGAGTTGACAAACGTGATCTAAATGGTCAATCACGCTATCAATCGTCAGGTTCATATTTTGTGGCGTGCTTTTGCCCCGTTTCCAGTTTGGCACAATCATCCACGCATCAAAAGCCATTCCGATAAAGCCGTTTCGGTCAATAATTTCTGAAATAAAGTGATCAGGAATTTGACGATTATGTGGCGTGATAGCTCTTGTGAGGTGATGGCTCGCCCAAATCGGGCCTTTGTAACGGCTAAAAGCTTGCTCCATGCAATCATCACTAAGATGCGTAACGTCAAGAATCATATTCAATTCGTCCATTTCATCGAGCAAATCAAGTCCTTTTTGCGGGAATTTTCCTGTTGAATCCGTTCCGAAAGCGTATTCGCCTGGCCCGTAGTGTGCAGGGCCTAACGCCCGAAGTCCGTTTGCGTGAGCTTTATCGAGGTAAGATAAATCAACGATAGAATCTGCTCCTTCGAGGCTCAAAACATAACCGATTGGCAACTTTTCGTTGGCAGTTTTATTCTGCCACTTGTTTAGTTGTACCGTTAATTCGGCTGCAGTTCTGATTTGAATTAGTTCTCCTGCATCTTCCATTACTTTATACCAAGCCAATTGGCCTTGCGTTTGAGCCCACGCTTGAGCCTGAGAGTTCCAGCCCGAAAGGGGGTTTTCTGGTTTTACGTAGCGGGCAATTTGCGTAGCCACACAAATTCCGATATTTCCCCTTCGCATTTCTTCAAAAGAAACCGTTCCGAGTCCGCGGTCGGGTTTGTCGGTTTTATGAATTTCACGTTGCCGAATATTTTCGAGCGGTTGCGTTAAATCGCGGTTCCATTCGAGGGCATTCATGGATAAATCAAGGTGGGCGTCAAATACAAACATAGTAGAGTAGTTCTGTTTCTGAATTATAGAACGAAGCTACTAAAAATTAGCAAAATCGAGCGTTTTTTGCAATAGAGGCAATAATAAAGTGAATAAAAAAAGACGGATGTAATAAAATACCAATAGTTTTTATATCTTTGCTGTGTTAAACAACGTATTAAAGTGCTTACTCGGTTTCGTTTGGGCAAATTAATGCACTTTTTTTTATTCTTATTTTATTTTTTATGAACATTTTTGTTGCAAAATTAGATTACAATACGCAAGATTACGAATTGCGTTCAGCTTTTGAAGAGTTCGGAACAGTTGACTCAGCTAAAATTATTATTGACCGTGAAACAGGCCGTTCGAAAGGATTTGGTTTTGTAGAAATGGAAAATGATGACGAAGCTAAAAACGCTATCGATTCTTTAAACGGTACCGAATTAGACGGTCGCACTATTGTAGTCAAAGAAGCCGAGCCTCGTAGAGAACGTTCTGGTGGTGGTGGCGGTGGTGGATTCCAACGTCGTTACTAATCATATTTTCGATTAGGTCATCCAAGCGATACACCAAAGGTGTGTCGCTTTTTTTATTTTAAACCTTTACCAAAATTATATGAAAACGTTCTTACGAATATTATTAGTTATTGCCCTAATAATAGTTACGGGATTTGCCGCTTTTTATTTTACAATGAACAAGCCACTACCGCAGGGCGAAAGTGGCGAAGTGGCAGATGCTCTCACTGAAAAAATGCTCAATGCCGTGAATATAACAGCTTGGGATTCTACTAATGTGGTGACATGGACATTCAAAGGCGTTCATGCTTACCTATGGGATAAACAGAATAATTTAGTGGAAGTTAAATGGGACGACAAGCGAGTTTTACTGAACCTCAACGAGTGGGAAAAAAGTAAAGCCTATGAAAAAGAGTCAGAACATATCGGAGATAAGCGAGGCGAACTTCTCGGAACGGCTTACGCTTACTTCTGTAATGACTCCTTTTGGCTCATTGCCCCTTTTAAAGTAAAAGAAGCCGGTGTGACTCGTCAATTGGTAACCACCGAAACTGGCGAAAAAACATTACTTATCTCTTATTCAACGGGCGGCGTGACACCGGGAGATTCTTACCAATGGTTTTTGGATGAAAACGGATTACCAACGCACTACCGCATGTGGGTCTCTATTATTCCTATTGGTGGCGTAGAAGCAACTTGGGAAGCGTGGGAAACCAAAGCAACCGGAGTGAAATTGCCAAATATTCATAAGTTAGGGCCGCTGACATTAGACATGGGCGAGCCTAAAGTGGGCAAGGCTTTAACTGATGTTGGTGTCAGCGAAGATCTATTTACCGAAATTATGTAACTTCAATTTCTTAAAGTATCTGTGTTGAATAACAAAAACACAGCCCACTATAAATCGCGGGCTGTGTGCGTTAATAATGCGTATGAAGCTTAAATTAAGAAGTTTTTGTGTTGTCATCAATATTTATCGGTTCAGCTTTTTTATTAAAAAGGTCCGAAATGATGTTTTCAACTTCGGGAAACTGCTCTTTGATTTTTGCGAACAATTCGCTCATTGAGCCAGAAGCTTCTGTTTTTAAGCTTTCGAAATATTCAGGAGCTTTAGAAATCGTAGATTCTGCATCGTCCCGCAGTTCGTTCCCTTTAGTTTTAATTTTGTCAACGAGCTCTTGACCTTCTTCAGTTTTGGCGTATTTGTGTAACGCAACTCCGGCGGCAGCTCCTAAAATAAATGTAGCAAGGTGTTTGTTTGTAACTGACATAGCATTGTTGTTTTGTTTGTTAAAGCTAATCCTAAAAATGGGCTCCATAAGTAAAGTTATGAAGAGCGGGATTTTTAAATTATAAATGGTATTTACTGCTAATTGAATAATTTTTGAGCTTCTTCTTTCAGTGAAATAATAGCTTGCTTAATTGCTGAGTCATCATCAGCTAAAGATTTTTCCATTACCTTAGTTGATAGATCAATTGCAGCTGCGTCGTGCGTAACCTCCGTTGAAGCTTGCTGAATCATCGCAACTAAATCATCTTTTGCTTGAGTAAGTTTGACCCAATTTTCATGAGAAACGTAAAGTTGCTGGGCGAGGTTGTGATTGTATTCTTCTCTGATTTCTGCGAGCATAAGTTGTAGAAAATCAGCTACTTGCACGCTTCGAGGCTGCACTCTAATCAGTAATTGACTCGGAGTAATCCGCTCAAGGAAAAGAATAAGCCGCTCGAAAGCCTGAAGTTGAATTGGTAATGTGTGCTCGCTAAGATTGTGCTTAATAGCTAGCTCTTTTTCCTGAAGTTGTTTTGAAATAAACGCCTGAACGGTGAGGTACATTCCGTAAAGGACCACCGAAGCGGGAATCAGTATTTTTAATAAGTCAGCAATTAATTCCATTTTTGTATTGTTTTCAGAACGATAACGAAGTTTTCACTTTATTTTGGCGAACATAAGGCTTTAAAAACCCAAATTTATGGTAAAGATTACCGAAAACGCAAAAAAAGAAATTAATGCGACGTTGCAGTCTCCGCAAATTCCGGCAGGCTATGCTTTGCGGGTTGGCTTGAAAGGGGGGGCTTGCTCTGCTGCATACTTGCTTGGGTTTGACAAATCAACGCCTGATGACGAGTTATTTACCGTAGAAGGTGTGGATGTACTTATTGATAAAAAACACCTTATGTATTTGATTGGAGTAGAGGTCGATTACCAACTTACCGAACAAGGCCCGGGGTTTACTATATGCAAAACGTAGGTTTGGCATGAATTTTCGTAAGGTAGTGTTATAATTCAATTGCTGAAAACGTCTTATTTACGGTGGTAAAGACCATAAAACTTATTTTCTTTTGGTTCTCTCTGTTACTTTTTTTAATAACAGCGGGCTACTATTTTCTGTTTGAACGGGCTGTGCCCGCTACAGAAAAAGATAGCTACCACCTTGCTGTACAAGATAAGGTTGCTGAAAGTATCAAAACGGTTAGTTCTGAGTTAGTTCCGTTAAGTTTATCTCTTCCTTTTACAAATGGCGAACTTAGCCGACAGGATTTACCTGTTTCATCATTTCCTTATTTTATCTACGAAGGCGAAGCCATAAGGTATTGGTCAGATAATACGTTTGTGCCTCAATTTGAACAAATTCAAGATGTTTCTAACTACGGCATACTAACCGCTAACGAAGGTTACTTTTTAGTTATACGAACTTTATTGCAAACGCCTGGTTACCTGTGCGTAAGTCTTATTCCAATTCATGCAGGGGATAATCCTCAAAATAACACTTTCATAAATTCATTAAATATTGCATCTGAAAATATTCGCAATGTTTCTGGTAGCAAAAATTTCAAAGTAATAAATGCACCCGATGGTACTGCGT
>JANQUM010000178.1 GCA_030731175.1 Spirosomataceae bacterium | reverse complement strand
ACATTCTTCCCAGTTAATTCTGCGGGTGGTGTGAGTGTAGGTTCATTTTCAAGAAATGAAATTACTGAGCGTAACGAAAGCGTAAACGTTTTCCTAAGTTCAACGCACGTTATTAATAGTGATGTAAACTTTAGCTGGATTTTGGGTGCTCAGGCTGAGTCATTCAACTACACAAGTTTTGGTGGTAGTTCACAAGACTTTACAAACCCATTTGTGGGTGATTTAAGAATTTTTGGTAACGCAGAAGCTGCAAACGAAAGCCCAGGCTTATTCCGTCAGCAGCAGCGTAAGTCTGCTGGATATACAGTTTTAAACGCTGAATTATTTGGACAGGTTTACTTGGAAGCAACCGGGCGTTACGAATTGCCATCTACGCTTTCTTCGCCAGTATTTTACCCAAGTGCATCAGCCGGATGGGTATTTACTAACAATTTACAAAGTAATGCGATTAGCTTTGGTAAGCTTCGTGCTTCTTATGGTGAGGTTGGTATCGAGCCAGTTCCTTATGCTAACTTAACAACCTTCGGGGCGTTTGACCGTTCATCTTCTTGGGGTGATGGTCTGAATGCAGCAACTTATGGTAATCCGTACGCTCGTAGTAGCCGTGCAGGAAACCCAGATTTGCAGCCAGAAAGAGTAAGAGAATTTGAAATTGGTGGAGACTTCCGGTTTTTCAATGACTTGGTAAACCTTGGAGCAACATATTACTCACGTACTACAAAAGGGGCTCTATTGGCAATTGACTTAGCACCTTCAACTGGTTTTGGAGATGTATGGCGTAACGCAGGAGAGATCTCAAACAAAGGTCTTGAGATTGACGCAGGTATTCGTTTGGTAAAATCTCGTGGCCTTGAGTGGAGAATTGATGCCAACTTCTCACAAAACCGCAATATTGTTGAAAGCTTAAGTGGCGTTCAGTCAATCTTCCTGAACGGATTTACAGGAACCTCTTCGCGAGTAGTTGAAGGCGAGCCTTTCGGAACCCTTTGGGGCGGAAAATGGGCACGTGACAACGGCGGAAATTTCGTCTTAGACGAAAACGGTTTCCCTACAGTAGCTGCTGAGGAAGGAATACTTGGAGATCCTAACCCGCAGTGGCGTGGTGGTATCGGAACTAACTTATCTTACAAAGGAATTACGTTTTCAGCTCAATTTGAAACGTTCCAAGGAGCAAGTATGTGGGCTGGTACTCAAGGAGTTCTTAACTATTTCGGAATCTCACAGGAATCTGCAAATGAGTTCACAACAACCGAAGAGCTTCGTACTGTTGACGGTCGTACCGTTGCAGCTGGAACGCTCGTTCGTGGTAACGTTCAAGACTTTGGTGCAGGAAATGTATTATTAGATTCAGAGTGGTACACCGGAATTGGCGGTGGTTTCGGCCCAGTTGGTGAGCAATACGTAGTTGATGGTTCATGGACAAAGCTTCGTGAAGTATCAGTAGGGTATGAAATACCAACGAGCCTGATCGAAAAAGCTAAATTAACCAGTGCATCTGTAAGTCTTACAGGTCGTAACCTTTTCATCTGGTCTCCGTTTGACGGAAACGATCCAGAAACTAACTTAACTGGTGCAAGTAGAGGTCGTGGTTTAGACTACTTCAACAACCCTGGTATGGGTTCTTACATGCTAACCGTTAGATTAGGATTCTAATTATAAAGATGAGAGACTAGAGATTAGAAAGAGACATTTTAGCATACTCTTTCTAATCTCAACTCTAACTTCTCAAATCTTATTAAATACATTCAGAAAAAAAATACAATGAAAAAACTTAAATATATAGTAGTAGCAGCCTTAGGATTAGTTTCCTTCGGATGTGAAAGTTACGTTGAAGGCGTAAACGTAAACCCAAATGCTTTCACAGACGCACCAGGAGGCTTGATTATCGGTCAGGCTGGTTTTGCATCCATTTTGTTGAGCGAATCTCAGCCAGCCCGTTTTGCCGGAATTTTTACCGACCAATTCACAGGTGCTGACCGTCAATTTATATCTTATGAATCTTATCAAGTAACAGCTGGTGACTTTGATGATGCTTGGGGTAATATTTACACTGCTGGTTTAGCTCAGACTAAACTTGTGCAAGAAAAGGCACGTGAAACTGGTAACCCAGGACTTGAAGGTGTCTCTCAAATTATTGAGGGATGGTTAGTTGGCGAAGGTGCGGCATTGTTTGGAGACATTCCTTACTCTCAGGCAATTCAGCCAAACGAATTTCCGAACCCCAAGTATGACACACAGCAAGAAGTTTTTGCAGCAGTGCAATCGTTACTTTCTGACGCAATTACAAACGTGCAGACCGGTTCAGCTGTTAGTATGCCAATGTACTCTGGTAGCTACAGTTGGGCTGAAGTGGCACACACACTTAAAGCTCGTTACTATTTGATAGCTAAAGATTACGCTAACGCAGCTTCTGAAGCAGCACAAGGTATTTCTGCACCTAACAAAACGTTATCGGCTTTTCATAGCTCTACCATTGGTCAGCAAAACTTATACTACCAATTTGGGGTATTAGAGCGTGGTGGATACCTTACGGTTATCCGTTCTACACTGAGAAAAATGCTTCAGGGAGAGCAAGCTCGTTTGCTTCCAACTCCAGGCGATGCGGCTCGTGCAGCAAAGTACTTCGACGGCGAAGAACTAAATTATACTGCAAACGGGTATTTTGCAATTGATGCAGATTTTCCACTTATTTCTTGGGAAGAAAATCAGCTAATCTTAGCAGAAGCATTAGCCCGCACTGGTAATGAAGCTGGTGCACGCACCGCTTTCAATGCTGTTCGTACTAATTTAGCCACTACTTACGCGGCTTCATTCCCGGCAACTACGGCAACTGGAACTACACTGATCAACCAAATTTTGGAAGAGAAGTATTGCACGCTAATTGGATCATTCCAAGTATTCCACGATTTACGTCGCACAAAGAATGCACTTGGCATTCCAGTTAAGAACAGTACTGCATCCTCAATTCCGCAACGTTTCCTTTACGCTCAGAATGAGATCAATACTAATACAAGTTTTCCGGGTATTGTAGATATCTATACTCCAACTCCGGTAAATAAATAATCGTTTACTCGGTTTTGAATCATAAAAAATCCCGTTTCGCAATATGCGAAACGGGATTTTTTCTTTAGAACGGCAGCTTTTTTTAAACGTCGTACTTGTAAATATTTGCAATCGAACTCAAATCTTTAGGCTCAACATGAATCAATTGTTTAATTTTTCCGGTTTTTAGCTCTAAAATACATCCATGTACGTAAGGTTTATTACCGTTTTTCCACGCCTTTTGAATTATCGTAGTTTTTAATAGGCTATCAACTTGGGCAAGTACGTTCAATTCGCAAAGTCTATCAGTGCGTAAGTCTTCGTCTGCAATTGCCTCTAATTCGTCGTGGTGTTTTTCGTACACATCTTTGATATTCCGAATCCATTTATTAATCAAACCGAGGTCAGAATTCCCCATCGAGGCCTTCACGCCACCACAGCCATAATGCCCAACCACCATGATGTGTTTTACTTCTAATACCTCAACGGCGTACTGTAAAACACTCAACATGTTGAAATCTGTGTGAAGTACCAAATTTGCCACGTTGCGGTGCACAAAAATTTGACCGGGTTCGGTTCCGGTTATCCTGTCGGCGGGGGCTCGGCTATCAGCACAGCCAATCCACAAAAACTCGGGGTTTTGACCTTCAGCCATTTTCGTAAAAAATGTGGGGTCGTCATCTGCTTGGTGAGCCGCCCAACTTTTATTTGCTAACAAGAGTTTTTGAAAATCTTTCATCGTTTTTTGTAAAGTATATTTTTTTTCTGTTTACGCCTTTTACTGTTATTTCAATACCTTTTTTCGGAGCATCCGCCACAAACTCTTCTAAAAGTAGGAAAATGTCGTGGTCAATAAAATTTGCCATCGAACCATCAATGTATAACTGATCGCCGGCTTTCAATTTAGATAAATTAAGCATCAAATCAGCTCGATTATAGAAAAATACATCTTTATTGAATCGCATCAATAATAGATTTCCTTCCCGCTTGGTTGAAATTGATGAACTGAAATTTGTGTAAATTACGTAAGAAAGCCCCACCACTAAGCCAATCAAAATACCAACAAGCAAATCTGTGAAAAGTATGGCGAGAATTGTGACCACGAAAGGCACAAACTGGTCTTGCCCTTCTTTGTAAACGGCTTTTACAATGGCGGGGCGGGTTAGTTTGTAGCCCACCATGATCAAGATTGCCGCCAACGCCGATAACGGAATTTTATTAAGGAAATCGGGAATAAATGCGGCACAAGCGAGTAGTAAAAAGCCGTGAAAAATAGCGGAGGCTTTCGTCTTTCCGCCCGCCTGAATATTTGCCGAACTTCGTACAATAACCTGCGTAACCGGAATGCCGCCAATCATTCCTGAAGCGATATTTCCAAATCCCTGAGCTACTAATTCGCGGTTAGTAGGAGTGATGTTCCGTTCGGGATCAAGCCGATCAGTTGCTTCAACACACAGCAGTGATTCGAGGCTGGCGATAACGGCAATTACTGCCGCCGTTTTCCAGACCAACGGATTGGTTATTGCCGCAAAATCAGGAAAACTTAGAAAACCCGTAAATTCATCAAATGAAGACGCAACGGGTAAGTTTACCAAGTGCGAGCGGGCAATTTGCAGGTCTCCGGTAAATAATTCGTTCAACGAAATTCCAGCAATAACGCAAAGTAACGGCCCCGGAATTGCGGCTAAAAACTTGTTGTTTTTCACCGCTTTCGAATCCCAAATTATCAAGATGACGAGGCAAACGATACCGATAATTAATGCCCCTTCTACTAAATAATCACCGATGTTGAGTAGTTCTGAAAATGTGTTTTCGCCGTCAGGTTGCAAAAAACTGTCGTCGCCTTCGGGGTCTTTATCCACCCCAAAAACGTGGGGAATTTGCTTTAGGATAATAATTATTCCAATAGCGGAAAGCATTCCTTTTATTACGGAGGAAGGAAAGTAAAAGGCAATTTTACCCGCTCCAACTAAACCTAAGATAATCTGCAAAACGCCGCTGATTACCACCGCCAGCAAAAAGGATTCGTATGCCCCAATTTCGGCAATGGCGTTAAGGACGATAATTGTTAATCCTGCCGCTGGGCCGCTCACGCCAAGATTGGATTTACTAACAAAGCCGACGACAATGCCGCCGCAAATTCCGGCAATTACGCCGGCAAAAAGGGGTGCCCCAGATGCCAACGCAATGCCTAAGCATAAAGGTAGTGCAACTAAAAAGACTACTACGCCCGCCGATAAGTCTTTTATCGGGAAAAGGTTATTTTTTAAATCCATGAAGAATGCTTGATACGTTAAAAAATAGTTTGCCTTTCAGTTATAAACAGAAGCAGACAAACAATAATGAGTGGGTATCACGCAAAATCAGGCGGCGGCGAGACAGGAAAGTGGAGGAATTCTTGGTAAAAAATAGTAAGCGAAGGAAAAGTTGCGGTATATTTCAATAACGCAATTGATAAAATATCCTCCGCTGGAGCGAGATCGTGAAGATTTTCAAATTTACCTTTCTGAGATTCGTCTTCATCTTCGCAATCGCCGTCGGTGGTTTCGTACGCAATTTTGGGCTTGTCTGACTTACCAACAAGTACGCCAGACTGCTTCGCCACGAAGCAACATAAGCATAGCAAAAATGTTAGTCTTATTATCAGCACAATGCACGTAAGATTTTAGGAAGATTTACAAAGTTATAGATTTTATAACTAATAAATTTCATCAATAGTTTCAGTGGACTGAATGAAGCCAGAACGTTTACGTTGTATTCTTTGAGAAATTAATTTCTCATTTCATTGCTTCCAACCAAGCAGCGTAAAGTACTTTCTTATCGTTGGTAGTCAGTGGTTTAAGACCTTCATTTTGCAAGAACTTCCGTTTGAACGTTGTAACGGCGGCGGTAGAATCTTTAATATCGTATCCAATCATTTTGAGGGCAAGCATCGGTTTAAAATCAGCTGGCACCTGTACATTCGTTGTATCTCCATACCAATTTCCGAAACCTTTTTCGGCGATGCGTTTCCAGTCAAAATTAACGTTTGGGTCGTTTTTTCGGGTTGGGGCGATATCGGCGTGACCAATGAAATTTGCCTGCGGAATATTGTAAGCTCTTTTGAGTTGGGCAAGTAGTAATTCGAGAGAAATCATCTGTTCTTCCTTGAATTTCTCGCTTCCGTCGTTATCGATTTCAATCCCGATGCTGGAAGAATTTACATCCGTGATATTTCCCCATTTTCCTAAGCCTGCGTGTTGTGCCCGCAAATAATCATTGACCATGTGGTGCACCGTTCCGTCTTCGCAAATCACGTAATGAGCACTCACTTTCGTACGGGTCAGGGTGAAGGTTTTGAGCGTTTGGTCGCAGCTATTTTGAGCCGTGTGGTGAATAATCACGAGGTTTGGCTTCCGCATTCCAAAGTTTGTGCCAATCGCCCCAACCCACTTTACGGGTTTAATATACGCCGCAGTGTCTTGCAGTGATTTCTGAGAAATAACCTTTCCGAACGTCTTTGCTTGTTTTTTGTACGATTTATAGGTTTGTCGGTACAGATTTGGCTGGCAGGCTGAAATAATTTATTGCC
>JANQUM010000177.1 GCA_030731175.1 Spirosomataceae bacterium | reverse complement strand
AAAGTACGGGCGGAGGGAATCGAACCCCCACGCCTTGCGGCACTAGATCCTAAGTCTAGCACGTCTACCAGTTCCGCCACGCCCGCTTAAAATCAATTTGATTTCTATCAAATCGGGCTGCAAAGATAGGAATACTTTTTTCATTTAATCAAAAAATAAGTTTAATTTTTTACAATTATTTTTTGGGGCTTCCCCCAGCTTCGCGGGGTCACGTGTTTCGTTTCAATCTTTTTGCTTCGTGCCTCGCAAAAAGGATTTCCACTGCACCCGTTAAGCCAAAGCGGAATTTTATCAAATTAGTACTCATTAGAGGTTTTAAACTACAGGGTAGTTAAATTGTTGTTGCAACTTCAAATCGTAATTTCTGGCTTAAAAAGTATGCAAACAATCCTCATTCCGTCTTTTCGTAACTTTTGTTTCGTTCCTGCATTAGAATTTGCGTAACTTTAATTACCCTAATAAAATGTGACACACAACGATATGAAATCCACAAAAGTAAAAGTTGATAATCTTTATTATACCGAAGACGAAGAAAAGGAAATTCGTAAACGCTACCGACGCATCCTACGTGCCGCCCGTCCGTTTATTGACGACGAAGACGTAAAAAATATCCGCAAAGCGTACAACATTTCGCAAGATGCCCACAAAGAAATGCGGCGGAAATCTGGCGAACCTTACATCTATCATCCGCTTGAAGTTGCACTGATTTGCGTGGAAGAAATCGGTTTGGGAGCCACCGCAATTATTTGTGCGTTACTGCACGACGTGGTAGAAGATACTGACTGGACGCTCGAGCAAATCCGCGGTGAATTTGGCGATAAAGTTGCCATGATTATTGACGGGCTGACAAAAATCGCCGAAAATTTTGAGCAAAGCCAATCCGCTCAAGCCGAAAATTTCCGCAAAATGCTCCTTACACTTTCGGAAGATGTACGGGTTATTCTGATAAAACTTGCCGACCGCCTGCACAATATGCGGACACTCGCAAGTATGGCACGCAATTCTCAGCTCAAAATTGCGAACGAGACCATATATATATATGCTCCGCTTGCTCACCGTTTGGGTTTGTACAGTATAAAGTCCGAATTAGAAGACCTTTACTTAAAATATAATGAGCCAGATCAATACCGTGAAATAGCATCAAAACTCAAAAGGCGGAAGTCGGCACGGGAAAAACTAATAAAAGATTTCATGAAGCCAATTTCCCGCAGATTGGAAGAGGCTGGCGTGAAATTTCATATAAAAGGCAGACCGAAGCATATTTATTCAATTTGGAATAAACTCAAAAAGCAGAAAGTTACTTTCGAAGAAATTTTTGACCTTTTCGCCATCCGAATAATTATCGACGATTTACCAGAAGACGACCGAAAAGTGGAAAAAGCCGCTTGCTGGCAAACTTATTCTATCGTTACCGACGAATATCAACCAAAACCCGACCGCCTCAAAGACTGGATTTCAACGCCCCGGGCAAACGGTTACGAATCGCTCCACACCACCGTTATGAGTCAGGCAGGAGTTTGGGTGGAAGTGCAGATTCGTACCAAACGTATGGATGATATTGCCGAGCGTGGCTACGCCGCCCACTGGAAATACAAAGGAAACGATACTTCAATAAATGCTCCGCTGGACCAATGGTTGAACCAAGTTCGGGATGCATTTGGCTCGGGAGATCACTCGGCGATGCAATTCGTGGAGGATTTTCAAACAAACCTTTATACCGAAGAGGTTTTTGTGTTCACACCAAAAGGTGATTTGAAAGTCATGCGAAAAGGGGCAACCGTACTTGATTTTGCCTTTGAAATTCACACCGAAGTAGGTAAAAAATGCACCGCTGGGAAAGTGAACGGGCAGTTGATGCCCATTAGCCATGTATTGAATAACGGCGATCAACTTGAAATTTTGACCACTAAAAATCAAAAACCATCCGAAGATTGGTTGAGGTTTGTGGTGACCTCTAAGGCGAAATCTCGCATCAAAGATCTCATAAAGGAAAGTAACAAGGTTTACGTTTCTGATGGTAAAGAGGTAATTAAGAAGAAACTAAAGCACCTGAGCATTGAAGATACGCTCGAAATTCACAACCAATTAAGGGCGTTTTTCAACAAAAAAGATTACAACGACCTATATTACTCGTTCGGGAAAGGTTACATCAACGCTGATGAAATAAAGAAGTTTATTACAAAACGAGATGCCACACAAAACAAGCAAAAGAAGGTTGAACTGGAGCAAAATGACTTCAAAAATGCCAAGAACTTTGAGCGGGCAATCAAAAAATCTAACGGAAACGATACGCTGCTAATCGGAGACGATATGCAGAAAATTGATTACGTACTTGCCCGGTGCTGTACGCCAATTCCGGGTGATGATGTGTTCGGTTTTCTGACGGTTACGGAAGGTATAAAAGTGCACCGAAGTAGCTGCCCGAACGCCAAACAACTGCTTTCTTCTTACGGAAACCGGGTTATTAAGGCAATGTGGACATCGCAAATCCAGAAATCTTACCTTGCCACTATTTCGCTTGAAGGTATTGACCGTGTGGGCATGATTCAGGATTTGACAAAAGTAATTTCAAACGAGCTCCACATTAATATGCGGAGTCTGAATATTGACACCGATGAGCATATTTTTCACGGAAATATCAAAGTTTACGTCACGGATACTAAGCACCTCGATAAACTATTGAGCCATCTCAAAAATATTGAGGGAATAAATAAAGTAGTGCGGCAAGAGCAAATGGAGGAAGAGGTTACGGTACTTTGAGTTGAAAATAGTAATTATTTCGCACGTGTTAATTAGTTATTTAGCAACTTTTCGATTTTTCTTTTTTCGTTCAACCGTTTCTATCTATCATTGCAACTTGTTCTTTTCACAGACAATAAAGTCCATCATTTTGGTACGTAAATTACTTTTCCTGCTTCTTTTTAGTTGTTCTTTGTCGTTGTTCGCTCAGGAGGCTGATACTTTACTTTACAACAGGGTTGGATTTAATACCTTGGTTTTTAAACAAAGTCAAAAGCTTTCGCACAACGAATTGGTGAAACTGTATAGTTTCGACAAAAAAACGCTCCGAAAATACAAAGTAGGGCGAATCATGCTTCCGGTTTCTCCGGTGTTTGCCATAGCCGGAACAGCACTTGCCGTTGACGGCTTGGTGGGTGTTGACCGGACGGCTCAAATCGACGGCATAAACTACGACTACGTTGAGCGTAGCTTGCCAAAATTACTTTTAGGTTTGGCTTTAGTGGTAACCGGAGGTTCTTTTATGGAAGGTTCTAATGATTTTAAGGCAACGGCGGCAAAACGATATAATGAGCACATAAAAAAAATGAACGCTTCGACTAAAACAACATTTTCCCCAAAATTAGGTATCACCAAGTCGGGCAACGTTGCTTTTCGGCTCGAATTCTGATATATTTGTGTCCTGATATTTTGTAAAAATGTCTGACAAAGTACTGTCTATGCAAAACACAAACGATAAGAAAAACTTTGAATCCGCCAAGCAGATTTTTACTGCTTACCTCGAAAATAAGCAGCTACGTAAAACATCTGAACGCTACGCCATTCTGGAGGAAATCTATAATCGGACGGATCATTTTGATGTGGACGACCTTTACATTTCAATGAAAAATAAGAAATATCAGGTCAGTCGGGCAACGGTTTACAACACACTTGATTTACTTGTTGCTTGCGATTTAGTTACGAAACATCAGTTCGGGAAAAACCTTGCTCAATACGAAAAATCTTACGGTTTTAAGCAACACGATCACCTAATTTGCCTTGATTGCCACAAAGTGGAAGAATTCTGCGACCCACGGGTGCAAAATATTCAAAACATGGTTGGTGATTTAATGAAATTTGAAGTGATGCACCATTCACTAATTTTTTACGGACATTGTAAACGCGAAAACTGCGAAAACAAAATGGCGGCGGCAGTTGCCTGAAGTTATAGAAATACCTCTTTTATATTGTGCTCTGGCACATTCTTAACACTTAAAACCAAAAATTTTCTGATGGTCGATATTCTTTTAGGGCTTCAATGGGGCGATGAAGGCAAGGGTAAAATTGTGGACGTTCTTGCCCCACAATACGAGGTAGTAGCCCGTTTTCAAGGTGGACCGAACGCCGGTCACACGCTCGAATTTGATGGCAACAAACATGTACTTCACCAAATACCTTCGGGTATTTTCCGTAACGATTGTACAAACATAATCGGTAACGGCGTAGTGCTTGACCCGGTTATTTTCAAGAAAGAAATAGAAGGGCTGAGCAATTACAAAATAGACTTTGCGAAGAACCTTTTTATCTCGAAAAAAACGGCGGTTATTCTTCCAACTCACCGCTTGCTTGATGCCGCTTATGAACAAGATAAGGGTGATCAGAAAATTGGATCGACTCTCAAAGGAATTGGACCCACATATTCTGACAAAGTTGCTCGTTTGGGGCTGCGTTTGGGGGATTTAGTCGCCGATAATTTCCGTGAAAAGTACGAGAAAATAAAAGCTCAACACATCCGTTTGTTAGGTTTTTACGAGTTTGAATATGAACTTGAAGAAGCAGAGGAGATTTTCTTCAACGCCGTTGAATTTATAAAAAAATTCAACCTTGTTGATAGTGAATATACTGTAAATGAGGCACTTAAAGCCGGACAGAAAGTGTTGGCTGAAGGTGCTCAAGGATCTTTACTTGATATTGACTTTGGCTCTTATCCTTACGTGACAAGCTCAAGTACAACTGCCGCCGGAGTTTGTGCAGGATTGGGCGTTGCTCCAAGAAAAATCGGTGAAGTATTTGGTATTTTTAAAGCGTATTGTACCCGCGTGGGGAGTGGTCCTTTCCCAACAGAATTAGAAAACGAAGCTGGCGAAAAAATCCGTGCCGAAGGCCGGGAATTTGGAGCAACCACTGGTCGTCCGCGTCGTTGTGGTTGGTTAGATTTACCCGCTCTGAAATACACAATCATGCTAAACGGCGTAACGCAGTTAGTAATGATGAAAGCCGACGTACTCAATATTTTTGACGAGATAGAAGTTTGTACGCATTACCGCTTACCTGATGGCTCTTTGACCGATCAAATGCCATATGATATTGTGGATATGAAAGTTGAGCCCGTTTACACAACGCTTAAAGGGTGGGGTGACACCCTTACCGGAGTTCGGAAATTTGAAAATGCTCCGCAAGCCTTAAAAGACTACGTGGCTTACCTCGAAAAGGAACTTGAAGTGCCAATTGCATTCGTTTCAACTGGCCCAGATCGTGAAGCATTAATCATGCGGGGATGAACAAGCAACTCGCCAGTTTATTGTTTTACAACGAAACGCTTTACGTGAACCCAGCGAAGGAGTCGCCGCAGGAGGTTGCGAAATTCAAGACCGATAAACACGTTATCGTGTTGTCTGAATCGTTAACTAACGAAGAAGAAGCTTTTCTGAATAAAATACTAAATGCGGTGAAACTTTCACTCGAAACCGTAGAATTGACGAATAAACCGATCGAACTATCCGAATTAACCGCATTAAAAAGCGTGAAATATGTTATTTCGTTTGGTCAATTAATCGAAAAAAACACCATTTCCATCCAAAAATACGAGCCTGTACTTTTGGATGGAAAGACCTTTATATTTGCCGATTTGGTGAAAACCGTCGCACAGAATACTAATCAGGAAAAAGTGGGTTTGTGGAATTCCCTCAAAGAAACTTTCCTGCAATAAATACTTTTATCAAATAATTAACAATGAAAAACTTATTACTACTCGCTGCTTTTGTGCTGTCTTTGAGTCAATTAAATGCACAACAAATCACGATTGGTGATAATGACGGCAAAGTTAGTTTTGAAGAATACGACCCAAACTCTACATTGGTTGTGCCTACAAACGTACCCCGCCGAGCGAAATTCCCGTTTATTGATGTGCATAATCATCAATACGGAATGCAAGACGGGAAAGAGTTTCTTGACGGCAGAATCATTGACATGGATAGCCTGAATATGGGAATTATGGTCAATTTATCGGGTCGGGGATGGACGAACGACATCGATAAATCAACTGAAGTTTTAGTGAAAAGCCTTGAAAATGTCAAAGCAAATTACCCGAGTCGTTTCGCCGTTTTTACGAATGTTGACTTCAATACTATAAACGAACCAGGTTGGTCAGCAAGAGCGGCTCAAATGCTGGAAGACGATGTTAAAAAATACGGAGCAAAGGGCTTAAAGATTTATAAAAGCTTGGGTTTTAGCGTAACAAACACCGACGGCTCGATCGTGCCGATTGACGACCCGAGAATTGACGCGGTTTGGGCAAAAGCAGGCGAACTGGGCATTCCGGTCTTGATTCATACCGCCGATCCCGCACCGTTTTGGCAACCAATTGACCAGTTTAATGAGCGTTGGTTAGAGTTAAAAACGCACCCACGCCGCAAGCGAGATGCTGAAACCGGAAAAGATTTTACGTGGGAAGAGCTCATTGCCCAGCAGCATCGTGTTTTCAAAAAACATACGAACACTACTTTCATAAACGCTCACATGGGTTGGTATCCTAATAACCTGAGTAAACTCGGGGAGCTGCTAACTGAAATGCCTAATATGTACGTCGAAATTGGAGCCGTTATTGCCGAATTAGGTCGTCAGCCTCGCACGGCAAATAAGTTTTTTACCGAATGGCAAGATCGCATTTTGTTCGGTAAAGATTCTTGGAAACCAGAAGAATACGAAACGTATTTCAGGGTATTAGAAACCGAAGACGAATACTTCCGCTACCACAAGAAATACCACGCTTTCTGGCCAATGTACGGTATTGGTTTATCTGACGAAATCTTG
>JANQUM010000176.1 GCA_030731175.1 Spirosomataceae bacterium | reverse complement strand
TGGTTAAGCGATTCCCGGTTTACAATTCGGGAGCGAATTTCGGTCAAAAAACCTTCGTCTTTAAACGGATATTTCTTAAAAAGGTATTCGGCAACAATCATTCCCAAAACCGAGTCACCTAAGTATTCTAAGCGTTCGTTTGATTCTTTGAAGCCGTTAATTGCGGTCTTTTTAGATGCAGAGGTGTGGCGAAACGCAAGGGAGTACAGTAAAATATTCTTTGGTTTATCCTGAATTATCTGTTCAATTGCTCGTTTGAACTCCTTTTCTTCGGGAGTTGATCTAAAATAACTGATAATTGTCTCGCTTACCGCCATCACCATTTTTAAATTTTTTTGAAAATTAATGAGGCATTGTGTCCACCAAAACCGAAGCAATTACTCAAAGCAATTTTAATTTCTCTCGGCTTCGCCTTATTTGGAGTCAGATCAATTTTGGGATTAATCACTTCGTCCACGTTGAATAAGTTGATCGTTGGCGGCACTACCTGGTGCTCCATTGCAAGAATGGCTGCAACAGATTCAACCGCTCCCGCTCCGCCGAGCAAATGCCCCGTCATAGATTTTGTTGAGCTGATGCTCATTTTATAAGCGTGTTCGCCGAATAATTTCTCGATTGCCTTTATTTCTTGCGGATCACCCAAACCAGTTGATGTACCGTGAGTATTGATATAATCTACGTCTTCGGGAGCAATTCCGGCATCATCTAACGCATCTTGCATGGATAAAAATGCTCCGTAACCATCTGGGTGCGGGGCGGTGATGTGGTAAGCGTCAGATGAGAAACCACCACCAATTAACTCACAGTATATTTTTGCTCCACGGGCTTTTGCGTGTTCGTATTCCTCCAAAATTATTGCCGCTCCGCCTTCACCCAATACAAAACCGTCACGGTCTTTATCGTACGGGCGGGAAGCCGTTGCGGGGTCGTCGTTTCTTTCAGAAAGAGCACGAAGAGCGTTAAAACCACCTATTCCGGCTTGGGTTATTGCCGCTTCCGATCCTCCGGTAACGCAGGCGTTTATTCGTCCCAAACGGATATAATTAAAAGCATCAATCAACGCATTATTTGCCGATGCACAAGCAGAAACCGTTACGTAGTTTGGCCCGAGATAACCGTGCTGAATCGAGATTTGACCCGAAGCACTATCGGCAATCATTTTCGGGATAAAAAATGGGTTAAAACGTGGCGTTCCGTTTCCTTCGGTGAAATTGATTACTTCCTTTTCAAAGGTTTCAAGGCCGCCAATTCCTGAACCCCAAATAACGCCAACTTTACGTTTGTCAATTGACTCATCGTCAAGGTTAGCATCCGCAATTGCTTCGTTTGCAACCACTACACCGAATTGTGTAAACAAGTCCATTTTTCGGGCATCTTGCCGCGGAATGAAATCAGTGACGTTGAAGTTTTTCACTTCGCAAGCAAATTGCGTTTTGAAGAGGTCTGCGTTAAAACGGGTGATTTTCCCCGCTCCGCTCACACCGTTTGAAAGCCCTTGCCAAAACTCTGCCGCGGTATTGCCAATTGGCGTTAACGCACCGATACCTGTTACAACAACTCGTTTTATTGACATATTTTACTGATTAAGTCGATAGTGAATGTTAGAAATGAATTGTCGGAATTCTCCGTAAACTCAAAATTCTGCACCTGTTTTTATACGAAAACTAAACTATTAAGAACCAAAGTAAGATTTTCCCGTAAAGAAAAAAAGTCCAATGCTCAATAACTGACCATTAATTTAGGAATCAGTAAAAGAACATTGAACTTAATTAAGAAAGTAATTCTGATTACTTCGCTGAATTTTCTTGTAGGTAAGTGATTGCCTGACCTACGGTTTGAATATTTTCCGCTTGATCGTCTGGAATCGAAACCTCAAATTCTTTTTCAAATTCCATGATAAGCTCTACGGTATCAAGAGAGTCGGCACCAAGGTCATTTGTGAAAGAAGCCTCTGTGGTTACTTCTGACTCATCAACGCCTAATTTCTCTACGATTATTTTCGTTACTTTTGCTGCAATGTCTGACATTGTATTTTAAATATTTGGTGAAAAAACTTTGCAAAGAACGTGATTTTCAGCGAAACCAGCAAAAACCGAACTTATATTTTTGAATAATCCAAAATGTCGTGCAGATTGCTCTCTCAGAAACATATATAACTATCGAATTATGAACATACCCCGTCTTCGTCCGAATACCGCAAATCAATTTTTCTTAATCTCCGGGCCGTGTGCCATTGAAGGCAGAGATATGGCGATGAAAATTGCCGAAGAAATCGTAACAATGACCGATAAGCTCGGCATCCCGTTTATTTTTAAGGGAAGCTACCGAAAAGCCAATCGCACCAAAAAAGATAGCTTTACGGGCATCGGCGACGAAAAAGCACTGAAGATTTTGCAGGAAATTGGGAAAACTTTTAACGTGCCTACTATTACCGATATTCACGAAACCCACGAAGCTGCCCTTGCCGCCGAGTACGTAGATTGCTTGCAAATACCCGCGTTTCTTTGTCGGCAAACTGAATTATTGGAAGCTGCCGCAAAAACCGGAAAGATGGTAAATATCAAAAAAGGGCAGTTTATGTCGGGGCAAAGTATGGGTTTTGCCATCGAAAAAGTGGTAGATACAAATCCCGAAGCAGTGGTAATGCTCACCGAGCGGGGTAATTCCTTTGGTTATTCCGAATTGGTAGTTGATTACCGCAATATCATTGCTATGCAGGAATTTAATGTGCCAATCGTGATGGATTGCACCCATTCGTTACAGCAGCCCAATCAAACTTCAGGCGTTACGGGTGGTCGCCCACGTTTGATAGAAACCATAGCTCGGGCGGCGATTTCTATCGGAACCGAAGGGCTTTTCATCGAAACCCACCCTACACCAAGCACCGCAAAATCTGACGGGGCAAATATGCTGCCGCTTGATCAATTGCAGCCGCTTCTTCAACGCCTTGCCGCTTTAAGAGAAACAGTTAATGCGTTTAAGTGATGGATGGGTCATTGATTCTGTAATTATCGCTTTACATTTCACGATTGTAATTGTATTTTTACGGCATAAAGTTTACTTTATCAACTATAACCAATAAATCTGCATGACAATCACAAAAGACAGCCACCTGTGGCTGAAACATTATCCCGAAGGTATTCCGTACGAAATTGACGCTGACGCTTACCCATCATTAATTGAATTGATGGACGAAGGTTTTCAGAAATTTGCCAATAAATCGGCTTACGCCAATATGGGCAAGGAAATTACCTTTGGCGAAGTAGATAAACTATCGAAGCAATTTGCCGCTTATCTACAACACAAAGGCTTAAAGCAAGGCGACCGCATTGCAATACAAATGCCAAACTGTTTGCAATACCCTATTGTAATGTTTGGTGCAGTGAGAGCCGGACTAACGGTTGTGAATACCAACCCGCTTTATACGCCACGGGAAATGAAACACCAGTTTGTTGACTCAGGAGCGAAGGCTATTGTTATCGTCGAAAACTTTGCCTCGCAACTCGAAAAAATCATCAGCGATACCAATATTGAACACGTCTTTCTGACCCAATTGGGCGATATGTTAGGTTTTCCAAAAAAACACATCGTAAATTTTGTGGTAAAAAAGGTAAAGAAGATGGTGCCTGACTTTAGTTTGCCTTCGGCGGAAAAATTATCGGATGCTTTTTCAAAAGGAGCGTCACTTTCCTACAAAAAACCAGCCTTAAAAAGCGATGATTTGGCGTTTATCCAATACACGGGTGGCACAACCGGCGTTTCTAAAGGTGCAATGCTAACGCACCGAAACGTTGTTTCAAACCTGCAAGCAAACGAAGCCTGGCAAAGCATTTTGACCGATAAAATCACGGACGAAAAACCTATAGTGGTTGCTGCCTTACCACTTTATCATATTTATGCGTTGACTGTAAATGCCCTCACTGCGTTGAAAACCGGGACGATGAATTTGCTCATCACTAATCCGCGGGATTTGGATGCGTTTATCAAAGATTTGAAGAAATATCCACCACACGTTTTTACGGGCGTGAACACATTATATAACGGCTTGCTGAATCACCCTAAAATTGGTGAAGTCGATTTTAGTAAATTAGTGATTACCTCCGCCGGAGGAATGGCTCTTCAAAAGGCCGTTGCCACAAAATGGTTCGACTTGACAGGAAACCTCCCTGCCGAGGGTTACGGGCTTTCAGAAACCTCGCCCGTTCTTACTTCCAATGTTTTGGTTGGAGAAAACCGGATTGGAACAATAGGTGTTCCGTGGCCAAGTACAGATATAAAGATAATGAGCGAAGATGGCACTTGGGCGGCTATTGGAGAGCGGGGCGAAATCTGTGCCAATGGCCCACAAGTAATGAAAGGTTACTTTAACAGACCTCAAGAAACCGCCGATGTGATGCACACTGACCCTTCAGACGGACGGCAATGGTTTAAAACGGGTGACGTTGGTATCATGGATGAAGACGGGTTCTTCCGAATTGTTGACCGTAAAAAAGATATGATCCTTGTTTCGGGTTTCAACGTTTATCCAAACGAAATAGAAGACGTAGTGGCAAGTATGCCGGGCGTTCTGGAAGTTGCTTGCATTGGCGTTCCTGACGCAAAATCAACGGAGGCTGTCAAGATTTTCGTGGTAAAAAAAGACCCGGACCTTACCGCTGAAGAAATCAAAGCTTATTGCATTGAAAACCTCACGGGTTACAAACGCCCGAAGCACATTGAGTTTAGAGAAGAACTACCGAAAACGAACGTCGGCAAAATTCTTCGCCGGGCATTGCGTGACGAATAACGTAACTCCAACACTTTCGCAAAAAAATAACCCCCAAATAGCATACGCCGTTTGGGGGTTTGGTTTGTATTTAGGGGTAGTAAAATGCTATCTTGAAATCATTTTATCGAAAACGTAAGAAGCCGTTCCGTAAACTTTTGATAAATCGCCGAAAGGCGAAACAACGATGTCAAGCCCTTTCTTGAAATCATTTATGCAATATTTGTTAATTGCCTGCTGAATTGCCGACGTTATCAAGTCGCCCATATTAGATAAAATACCGTCAATTATAATTGTGTGCGGATTTAGGAGGTGGATAACTACGGCAAGTCCTTTCCCTAGTTCGTTGGCGGCATTATTCACTACAGAAATTGCGAATGAATCTCCCTTTTTCACCGCCCAAATAATGTGGTCAATTGTTACAGGTTCTACTTTTTGTTGCAGCAAAGATTGCTCGCCGTTTTTCAATCCTTCAATCACGGTTGCAAGAATAGAAGATGCCGAAGCGATGGTATCCAAACAGCCAATTTTTCCGCAGTGGCAAAGTTTACCATCGGGCTTAATTTGTATGTGGCCCAATTCGCCAGAAAAACCATCTGAGCCTTCAACAATACTTCCGTTTGCTAAAATACCAAGACCAACTCCCCAATCTAAGTTCAAGAGTATTACATTCTCTTTCTTCTTCACAGACCCGAAGTGATATTCACCAAGTAGCGAAGCACGAGTATCGTTGATTAGGTAGGATTTCACGCCCGTTTGCTCGTTCATCCACTGGGTCAAAGACATGCCCAGAACGTTATGATTTGTATAGGTAAGGTTTTCTTCTTTTTTCTTGTCTATCAAACCGGGAGACGAGAAACCAATTGCCCAGGGTTTTCCAAACTCACTAATAAGTACATTTACTTCTTCGAGTAACAAAAGCGGGTATTCTTCATGAGAAATTGCCAGTTCAATTTCTTTTTTTGCCCGAACGTTGTGAGTTAAATCTACAATATATACCGTGGTGGTACGGGTGTTGATGTCAATAATCAGGAAGTCTTTCTTTGTCGGGTTTAGTTTGAAGATGGACGGCCTTCTGCCGGATGCAGTCGCTTTTACTTCTGCTTCGATTAGCCACCCTATTTCAACAAGTTCATTGATATAACTCGTTGCCGATGGGATTGAAATATGAATGTATTTCGCTACTGCCGAAATTGTGAATGCAGTTGTAAAATATGCTTTATTTAGTATTGCTCTGAGATGATGCTGTTTCTTTATATCCACCACCGATATATCGGGCGAACTGGTGCTTTCAATTTCCATTCTTGGAGGAGGTCGGAGGTATTTTTAAATAGTTTTAAGACGTAGCCCACAAATATAAAAATTATTTTATTGTTGTTTAATTTATTTGTGATAGTTCCACTTTACTTTGTACTATTCGTAGATTTTAAGTAGAAAACAGAAGCGTTATTTTACAATAGCGAGGAATAGATAGCTCCAGAACATTAATAATCGACTAGTTAATGTAAAGGTTAAAAGATTAAAAATACGCGTTTCTTAAAACCCAAAAAGCCGCCACGCAATCTGCGTAGCGGCTTTCATTTAGTGTAAAATCAGAAGTTTTAATACCCTGGGTTCTGAATAAGTTTACTGTTCCGGTTTATTTCATCTCTTGAAATTGGGCGATAGTACATCTTATCTTTCCACGAACGAGTTTCGTTTTCAGTATTATCTACCACAGTGTATGTGTAGTCATACTTTGTTTCGTCATGCATGTAGGGCACTTGTGCTGTTGCACCTGCTTTCAATTTCGCCTCTACCCTGATTGCTTTTACTCCTCTACCTAACGTAGTGGGAGCAATTAACCAACGGCGGGCATCGTGATAGCGGTGTTCTTCGTACTGAAGTTCAATCCGGCGTTCGTTGATGATGCGGCTAAGTAAGGCAGATCCCGACTCAGTTACCGCTGGCATACCTGCTCTAAAGCGAACTTTGTTCAGCCAATTACGAGCTTCTGCTTCTTCACCTAACATATAAGCAGCTTCAGCGTAGCTCAATGCCATTTCTGTAACTCGTATAAACGGCCACGG
>JANQUM010000175.1 GCA_030731175.1 Spirosomataceae bacterium | reverse complement strand
GTAAAGCCCCCGAAATTAAAATTAATCAATACGTTGTGGAGCAAGCAAGCCGTTATAATAAAAATATCAACGCCCCGTTTTTAGCCGTCACAAACGGCTTAAAAACATTCTGTTTTTCAGTCGATTTTAAAACAGGAAAGGTTATGCAATTGCAAGATTTACCGAAGGTTGGGTAGAATTTTTTATATTTGCTCACGGTTAAAACAGAATTATTTCCTGCTCAGCGGGCTTCATCAATTGATATTCAATTTAAACTTATAAAAATTCAACTATGAATCTCAAAAGCTTAGTCACATTCATCGGGTTAGCAATTATTATTGGTGTGGGAATTGCTGCGGTATCTGATAGTTTCACATCACACCGTCAAGCTCTTATTGCCGGAATAATTACATTTTTTACAATGATAATAGTTTTGGTAAATATTCTTAGCGGCAGAAAGGAAAAATCAGAAACTCAACCGTAAACCTTTCGCTTGCATAATACGTTTGAAATTCCATTGCTGAATATCGAAAACTAAAATAACACTTCAATAAAATAACACTTCAATAAATTGACAAAATTATCAGTAAATATCAATAAGATTGCTACACTGCGTAATTCGCGTGGTGGCAATATGCCAAACGTTGTAAACGTTGCAAAGGATGCCGAACGCTTTGGTGCTGAGGGAATTACGGTACACCCTCGCCCCGACGAGCGGCACATTACGTACCAGGATGTTTACGATTTAAAAGAAATTGTAAAGACCGAATTTAATATCGAAGGAAACCCAACGGAGAAGAAGTTTATCGAGCTGGTACTTGCCAATAAACCGACGCAAGTTACGCTCGTTCCTGATGCGTTGAACGCCATTACTTCTAACGCTGGATGGGACACAATTACGCACAAAGACCAGTTGAAAGCTTTAGTGACGATGTTCCAAGAAGCTGGAATTCGGGTTTCTGTTTTTGTTGATCCCATCGAAGAAATGATTGCGGGAGCAGCAGAAACCGGAACGGATCGCATCGAACTTTACACCGAAGCGTACGCCCGTGATTTTCCCAAGAACCCTGAAAAAGCAATTGAAAACTACGTGACATCCGCAAAATTAGCCGCCGAACTCGGTTTAGGAATCAACGCCGGACATGATTTGAGCCTTGAAAACCTCAAGTTTTTCAAACAACAAATTCCGCATTTACTGGAAGTTTCCATCGGACACGCTCTTGTTTGCGACGCCCTTTACTTAGGGCTTGAAAACACCATTCAACAATACAGAAGGCAACTGGAGGAATAAAATATGTAACTACATACAGCCTTTCTTAACTAAAAGATGTTGAACAAAAAAGCCCCACGATTTCAAATCATGGGGCTTTTACAATTTTCATCTTTAA
>JANQUM010000174.1:3593-6883 GCA_030731175.1 Spirosomataceae bacterium | reverse complement strand
GGGTTCTGCTTGCGGAAAAAACATGAGCAAAGAAACGACTGACACTTTGGGTAATCAGAAGTTGTTTAATTACGCTCTTCAAGCGAAAACGAAAGAAGAATTTGTTGAGAAAGTGCTTGACGGCTTGGTAACACCACCGCAATATTTCCCCAAAAATGCGGTAATGAATAAAATGGGCTATGAAAGCTTTGATGATGTGCTGGATCGCGGTGCTCAAGCATTATCTGCCGCTGCTTTTGAAGCTGCCGCAAACGAAACCGAGGCGTTAATTATTGACGTTCGTGATGCCCAAACTTTTGCGAAAGCGTTTATTCCTAATTCCATCAATATCGGAATTGACGGCTCGTTCGCTCCGTGGGTGGGGGCATTAATCACCGACTTAAAACAGCCTATTTTACTGGTATCTGATGCTGATCAGGTCGAAGAAACCGTTACTCGGTTAGCTCGTGTTGGATACGATAACTGTATCGGTTATCTAAAAGATGGTATAACTGATTGGCAACATGCGGGTTTTGAGGTAGATAGTATCGAGTCTATCACGGCTGAAACGCTAGCTAAATTAGTTGATGACCACTCCGTGAACGTACTGGACGTTCGTAAAGAAAGCGAATTTGAGTCTCAGCACGTGGTAGGTTTTCAAAATTTCCCGCTTGATTTTATCAATCAAAACATGGCAGAAATTGACCGTTCGCAAAAATATTATATCCATTGTGCCGGAGGTTATCGGTCGATGATTGCCGCCTCTATCTTGAAAGCACGTGGGTACGATGTCGTTGATGTGCAAGGCGGTTTCGCTGCAATTTTAGAAAGCGATGTTTTTGAAACCACCACTTACGTTTGCCCATCTACGTTGCTGTAACAAGCGATTATTTACAATAAATAAAAAGGGTGTTTGGAATTCAAGTCCAAACACCCTTTTTTGATTATCCAAAATGCCTCAACTCATTAGACTCGAAATGCAGATAATGCGAAAACCACCGAGTTTTCGTACTTTTGTTAAGCCATCAATTCCTCTAAAGTTGTGAATCTATCTCCAGACATCATAAAATTGGTCTTCGGACTCAAAGTTAATCAGTACCGACACGAGCAAAATCTCTCTTTTGCCGAATTGTCTAAAAAATCGGGTTTGTCAACTTCGTATTTAAACGAGATAGAGAAAGGCAAGAAATACCCAAAAACAGATAAAATTATGCAGCTCGCCGCTGCTCTTGAAGTAAGTTACGACGAGCTTGTATCTCTCAAACTGGGCAATCAACTCAGCTCAGTATCTGAATTGATAACGTCTAACTTTTTGAGCGAAGTGCCGTTTGATTTCTTTGGAATTGACCCAAAATCTTTGCTGGAAATGCTCGTAAACGCTCCCGCCAAAGTCAGTGCGTTCATCCGAACGGTGGTGGGCATCGGCCGAAATTACAACCTCAGCGTTGAGCAATTTTACTTTGCAGTGCTGCGATCATATCAGGAATTGCACCAAAATTCTTTTCCTGACCTTGAGCAGGCCGCAGAAAATTTCTATCAAGAGTATGGTATAAAAGAAAATACAAAACTCGACGAATTTTACCTCACCAATCTGTTAGCAGAGAAATTTGGGGTTTCGATTGATTTTTACTCCGAAAAAGAACACCCCAACCTCGCACACATCCGTTCCATTTTTCAGCGTGAAAGAAATACGCTCATGCTCAATGCTAAAACAAGCAGTAAGCAGCGGGCATTTACCATCCTCCGGGAAATTGGATTTCTTTACCTGAACCTCAAAGAACGCCCTGTTACCTCTTCTTGGGTAGAAGTAAAATCTTTTGACGAAGTCCTGAATAATTTTAAGGCTTCCTATTTTGCTGGGAGCGTATTGATTCCTCAGCCAATTTTGAAGAAGGAAATGCACCATTTCTTCTCGCAAAAAACGTGGCAGCCAGAATTGGTAAATCATATGCTTGATAAATTTGAGGTAACACCAGAAACGCTGCTCCACCGAATGAGTAATATAATGAAAGACCAATTTGGCATTTCTGATTTTTACTTTTTCCGGTTCGAGGCTACGCAAGGAAAAAAAGATTTCCGGCTGACAAAAGAAATGCACATGTCTGAACGAAAAGACATTTACGCCAGCCAAAGCGAACATTATTGTCGCCGTTGGCTTGCTTTTCAAACCATAGAAGAGGTGAATTTTCAACTTGAAAAAGAAACATACTCTCAGCCAATTGTTGGTGTGCAGCGTTCAACTTATCACGGTTCGGGAAGAAATTTCTTACTCATTACGATGGCACGTCCATTAACTATTCAAAGCGATAAAATTGAATCCGTTTCGGTTGGGTTTGAACTAAACGATAATTTGAAACGCAAAATTATGTTTCATGATGATCCTTCAATTACAGATCGAATCGTGAATCACACGTGCGAACGTTGCGGCATTTTTGACTGCCAAGAGCGTGTTTCTGCCCCAACATTGCTGCAAAAAGAGCGGCATCTTAATGATATGAAAGCTGCAATTGCCCAACTCGGGTAAACTAAATTGCGGTTTTAATTTTGTCTTTAGCCTTATTTCTTCGTAATTTGTAAATTCGTTAAAAAACTTAAATAATCCCCAACTTTTCTGAAGGAGTAGGCTTCTATGGCTTCCAGTTTTGAAAAGCCACCACTAAGTATATATGAGTAAAAAAGATAAGTACATTGAGAAGACCATTGAATGGGCAAAGAAAACAGGTTATGAGTCAATAAAGGCAAACCTTGAAGGCTTTGAAACCCCTTCTCAATTTCAACGTGCACAAGATGAAGTTACTTTTACACCAGATATAACGGCGGTAAAAGGTAACAAGAAGTGCTATTTTGAAGTAGTAATGAAAGATTTAGAAGAAAATTCTGGCGTTTCAAAATTGCGACTTTTAAGCGAGTTGGCAAAAATGAAAGGCGGAGAACTATTTGTTATGGCACCAACTGGCCACATGCGTTTTACCCGTGATTTGGTAGAAAGCCGCAACATTCAGGCAACGGTCATGAGAATCTGACCCACAAAAATCATTAATTTTAAAAGGTGGGCTAACGTCCACCTTTTTTTTTGCTAAAAAAGCACTTCCGCAGTGGATTTTTAGCAAAATAATTATTTATCATGCAGATGGTACGTTTGCGGCGTACGCTCATATTAAGAAAAAGGGTTCGGTAGTAAAAGAAGGCCAAAACAGCTGAGGAACTACAAGAGCATTCGTTGCATAAACGTGCGTACCGATGCGTAAATGAAAGAGTAAATGCCAACTTCGAAATGTGAAGCGAACGGGAAATAGTGTTTCTGGCGACGT
>JANQUM010000174.1:0-3493 GCA_030731175.1 Spirosomataceae bacterium | reverse complement strand
GTAAATGCCAACTTCGAAATGTGAAGCGAACGGGAAATAGTGTTTCTGGCGACGTAACTTCGTCGCAACAATTCACGTATTTAGCTATTTTCGTGTAAGTTATGGGGCTTTTTAGAACAATGACATAGGTAGCTTGTTCATCCACTAACAATGAAAAAAGCACTGTCATCCATGAAAAAGTTACTAATTGTTTTATTATTTCCATTAATATCCTTCGCTCAATCATCCGCTGAGTTCACTGTTTCAGGCACAGTAGTGGACGAAAAATCAAAAACTCCGTTACCGTTTTCAACTGTATCTTTAATGATTTTAGATACGGAAAAAGCTGCCGTGACGGTACTTACTGCGGAAGATGGTTCTTTTCAAGCAACCGTTAAAGGAGGTAGCTATTCTTTAAAAGTACAATACGTTGGCTATGAAGATAAAACCTTGAAAAGTGAATTGTTAAGTTCAATCTCTCAAAACGCCAATTTAGGTATTATCTCACTCAGCAGCGGATCTATTTCTTTGCAGGAAGTTGAAGTTCGTGGCGAAAAAAGCCGGATGGAATTTGACCTTGACAAGCGAGTTTTTAACGTCGGGAAAGACCTTGCAAATGCTGGAAACACCGCCGCAGATATTTTGGATATGGTGCCATCAATAAACGTAGATCCCGAAGGAAATTTAAGCTTAAGGGGAAGCGGAGGCGTCAGGATTTTAATTGACGGAAAGCCTTCGGGGCTATTAAGTGCCGGAGATACCAAAGCGTTGCTACGCATGCAGGGTGATATCATTGAAAGTATCGAGGTAATCACCAACCCGTCTGCACGGTACGAAGCTGAGGGCGAAGCTGGGATAATAAACATAATTCTAAAGAAAAATCAACGTAAGGGCTTCAACGGCTCTTTTGGGCTTACCACGGGTGCTCCACACAACCACTCCGCTTCGTACAACCTGAATTACCGTCAGCAAGACTTTAATTTCTTTTCTAATTTCGGGTTGGATTATCGTCGATCTCCTGGTGGTGGATTTTCAACGCAAGATTTTTACGAAGGAAATACCATTATCGAGTCTTATTCGGTTGATAATAAGTCGAATAGAGGAGGTTTGGGCGGCTACGTGCAGTTTGGTACTGATTGGAATTTGAATGCGTTTAACACACTTACTGGTGCGGTACTTTTAAAAAAGGGACGAGACAAAAATTTCTCGGATCTTATCTACACCGATTTTGACGGAACAAGCAGCATTCAAACCTTCCGAGATGTTATCGAACGTGAAAACGAGGATAATGTGGAGGTTTCTTTAGATTATAAAAAGACTTTCTTGACACCCAAGAAAGAATTAAACGTAACTTTTAAATACATTCTTGATAATGAATTGGAGCAAGCTGATTACGAGCAGTTTGTGAGTAGTCGTGAAGCGGTTTCGTTATTGCAAAACTCAAGAAATACCGAAAACGAATCTAATTTATTACTGCAAGCAGATTTCGTGCAGCCATTTAGCACAGATGGCAAATTTGAAACTGGCGTTCGTGCCGCTTTCCGAACAATTGATAATGATTTTTTGGTACAGGAAGAGCAAAACGGACAGTTTGAAACCCTTTCGGGCTTTGATGATAATTTAGCTTTTAGAGAAAACATTTACGCTGCGTACGCTATAGTAGGGCATAAAATAAATAAATTTAGTTTGCAGGGAGGTTTGCGTGCCGAGTTAACTGATATTCAAGCCCGCTTGGTAAAATCAAATGTAAACAACGATCAGAATTATTTCAGTCTTTTTCCGAGCTCAACCGTTTCGTACGAAGTGACGAAGAATAATCAGGTTCAGTTGAGTTACAGCCGTCGTCTGAGCCGCCCGTGGTTCAGAAATTTATTGCCGTTTTCTAATTTCAGCGATCCACGTAATAACCGGTTTGGAAATCCTGGACTTCGCCCAGAATTTACTAATTCGTATGAATTAGGCTACTTGAAATACCTCGAAAGTGGCACTTTCCTTTCGAGCGTTTATTACCGCAATACAACAGGAGTTGTAGAGGAAATAACAACTGCTTCTGAAGACGGAACTACGATACGCACTCCAGTAAACCTTGCCGAGAGAAATGCTTACGGCTTGGAAATGAATTATACGGCAAACCCCTTGGAATGGTTGGATATCACTTCAGATTTGAATTTTTTCCGTGCATTGGTGAACGGAGAATATCAGGGTCGAGATTACAGCAGCGATACTTTTTCTTGGAGTGGCAGAATTACCTCGAAATTTACATTCAAGAATCGGTTGAAAGCTCAGTTTTCGTATGATTACGATGCTCCAGTAAACACAACGCAAGGAAGAAGGCTCGCCATTTCAGCGTTTGACTTAGCGGCTTCCAAAGATATTATGTCAAAAAAAGCAACGCTGACCGTTGCTTGTCGAGATTTGTTCAATACTCGCATCAGACGCTCGATTATAGATTTGCCAGAGTTACAAGCTGAAAGCTCTTTTCAATGGCGACGTGCTCGTTCAGTTGTATTGAGTTTTAATTATCGTTTAAATCAATAATATTTCTCGATTTCAGCAAAAGTTGTTCACACAAAAAATCCCTTGCAGTTTAACTTCTGCAAGGGATTTTTAGTTAAAATTGATTTTGAATTACAGCCGTGGAGCAAATTCTAAATTTATAGATTGCCCAACACCCGTCAAGAAACTTCCCGTTGGAGCTTCCCAAATCATTCGTTCGTCTTCCATTCTGATCACCCTAAATTCTAATGTGTTTCCTACTAATTCAAACTGTATTTCGGAGCTATCTTCGTTTACAGACCATGCACCTCTGCCGCCATTAATTTGGGTTCGGGAGGCTTTATCGTAGGCGGTGACAATCTTGTTATCTTCAAAAATGAAATACATTGATTGAATCGCAATTGCCGTTGGGTTTGAGAGTTCATTATTAGTAATTGCTTTTCCAGTTGGCGTGGTGAATCGTTGCACTTCCCAGCTATGTTTGGTGATTATCTGCTCAAAAGATAAGTTGAATCTGGGATCATTGGCATCCCGGCAACCACCGAAAAGAAGTACTGAAAATACGATAAGCGTTATTTTTTTCATGGGAAAATGAGTTGGGATTTTTGATTCGATTTACAAATTTACTTATTCGGAGCGTAAGTTGAAAGAATAACGGCTGTGGTCATGACTTGTTTTTTGTGGAAGATAAAAAATGTACTTTTACTAAAAATTAATATATCTTTTGAAAAAAATACTGTTTTCGCTTACGGTGCTGATTTTAATGAGTTTTGTCGTATTTGGCCAAGACCGCTGCGAGCCACTTCTTACTATTACGCCAACTACAAATTCGAACTCGATTAACTGGTTGCAGATTCCTGAATTTACGCTGCCGTTTGAAATTTGTTACGGTGGTCCGGTTTCTACCGATCAACAAGTTGGTGAAATATTAAATCGAGGTTTTACGCACATCGGAACGCCCATAAACGGCGTGCCAAATACAAAGCGGGGTCTAATTTATTATGGCGTTGCGTATGGG
>JANQUM010000173.1 GCA_030731175.1 Spirosomataceae bacterium | reverse complement strand
GTCTGGGGTAAAGACCTTTTGGCAACCGTTTAAAATTTGCTACATTTGGTGAGTATAACTATTCAACCAAAATTCAAATGAAAAAAACTGATTCACGCCGTTCGTTCATCAAAAAAGCGGGAGCAACGGCCGCTGCCCTTGCCGTGGGAAATCAAGCGTTCGCCAATAAAAACGTTCAGGTTTTAGACAGCAAAATTAAACTAAATAGTGCCGATGAAGTCCGCATTGGGCTAATTGGCTCCGGTATTATCGGACATTACGATACAGATACCGCCCTGAAAGTAGCGGGAATAAAGCTCGTAGCGGTCTGTGACCTTTACACCGGGCGTTTGGAGCGGGCAAAAGAAAAATGGGGGAAAGACGTTTTTACCACTCGTGACTACCGTGAACTTCTCGTAAGAAAAGACATCGACGTAGTACTTATTTGCACGTCAGACAATTGGCATAAAGCCATTGCGGTAGATGCCCTCAAAGCCGGAAAACACGTTTACTGCGAAAAACCGATGGTACAATTTATTGAGCAGGGACAAGAAATTATTGACGCTCAAAAAGCGAGTGGCAAGGTATTTCAAGTCGGGAGTCAGCGTGCAAGCAGTGCGGCGGTATTGAAAGCGAAAGAATATTACGAATCGGGAATTATCGGCGAACTGACCAATGTGCAAGCATCGAACGAACGCTGGAACAGCGGCGGGGCGTGGAATTACTCTATCCCGACAGATGCTTCGCCCGAAACGGTCGATTTCGATACTTTTTTGGGCGATGCCCCCAAAGTGCCGTTTGACCCGGTTCGATTTTTCCGGTGGAGGAATTTCAAAGAATACGGAACGGGCGTTGCTGGAGATTTATTCGTGCATTTATTAACAGGGGTTCACGTAATTACGGGGGCAATTGGTCCGAACAAAATTTACGCTCTTGGCGATTTAAATTACTGGAAAGACGGACGAACTGCAAACGATTTAGTAACGGGAATGTTAAACTATCCGGCAACGAAAAACCACGCTTCGTTCCAGTTTATTACGCAGGTTAATTTGGCGAATGGTACAAAAAAAGGAAATTCGGCAACCCGGTTAATAGGAACCGAAGGCGTAATAAATATTGGATGGAATGATTTTACGATTGAAACACTAAAACGCCCTATCACACCTGGATACGGCGGTTATGATGCGTTTGAAAGCTTTTCGGCGAAACAAAAAACGGAGTACGAAAAATGGTACAAAGCAACTTATGGCGACGCTATAACCGTAGTTGAAAACAAAGAACCAATTGAGTTTAAAACCGAAAATGGTTACGATGACCGCTACGACCACATGGTGGTGTTTTTTAATGCCGTACGGGCTAATCGTCCGCAAGATATTGTGGAGGATGCTACGTTTGGTTTGCGAGCTGCGGCACCGTCAATAGCTTGTAATATCAGTGCCGAAAAGCAAGCCCCAATTTTGTGGGATCCTGTGAATATGCAGGTATTAGGCTGAGAAATCTATTAGGCTTTGTACGTAATAGGAGTTTTTTGAGATTAAACCAAGCAACTCCTTTTTATTTTCTGCTTCTGATATCATCCCGCATGGTTTTGAGAGCGTAGTTTGAGAATACAAACTCGTCGAGTTCCGGTACGGAAGCTTGCAGCACGGTTTGGCTGTTGCCTTCCCACAATTTATTTCCCTTGTCAAGGTACATAACGTATTCCCCGATGGTCAATACGGAGTTCATATCGTGGGTAATAACGACGGTCGTAATTTGGAACTCGTCCGTTATTTCTTTGATAAGTTCGTCAATGGTAATTGCCGTTAACGGGTCAAGACCGGAGTTGGGTTCGTCGCAGAAGAGGTATTTGGGCCGCATTACAATTGCCCTGGCAATTCCAACGCGTTTCTTCATTCCACCCGAAATTTCGGATGGCATTCGGTCGGCGGCATCGGCAAGTCCAACTCGCTCCAAACAAAAAACTACCCGATCTTTTATTTCGCCCCGACTCATCGTTGTTAGCATTTCGAGCGGGAAAGATACATTTTCGGCAACGGTTTTCGAGTCAAATAACGCTCCGCCTTGAAACAGAACACCCATTTCTCGCCGAATTTCCTTTTTCATTTCATCGTCGGCGGTCAGGAAGTTTCTTCCATCATAAAGAACTTCGCCCGTTTCCGGACGTATCAAATCAAGCATACATTTCATCAGTACGGACTTTCCCGTTCCGCTTGATCCAATTACAAGGCTGGTTTTCCCTTTCTCAAACGTGCCGCTTATTCCTTTTAGGATTTCCCGACCGTTGAATGCTTTTTGAATATTTTTAATTTCGATCATGTGATGGCTATCAGCCATAGGCTTTTAGCTTTTGGCTTTGATTTTTATAGTTTTTTGCGTGGTCTTACGTTAGTTTCTCAACTCGCTAATTCACCAATTTACAATTTCTTAGGTCAATAATTCCGCCAGTAAATAATCAGCACAAAGTACAGCGATACAACTATTCGTAACCGCAGACGTGGAAGATTGCCCCACTTCTAACGCCCCGCCTTTGGTATTATAACCTTTAAAAGCCGAAATGGTGGCGATCAGAAACCCAAATACGAATGCTTTGATTATTCCGATCATAACATTAGAAGGAATAAAAGAATAACGAATACCGTAAATATATTCGTCAGGAGTCATGATTCCAGTTAAGGTTCCGGCGATATAACCACCAAAAATCCCTAAAAACCCAGATAAAATTGCAAGTAACGGGAACGTGAACATTGCTGCCAAAAGCTTCGGTAATACTAAATACGAAGCCGAATTTATCCCCATAACTTCCAGAGCATCGATCTGCTCCGAAATTCGCATCGTTCCGAGCTCGCTGGCGATATTTGAGCCCACTTTTCCCGCCAACACCACGCACATGAACGTTGAGGAAAGTTCTAAAAGCGTCATATCCCGAACCACATTGCTTACTACATAAGTCGGTATAATAGGACTTACCAAATTAGCGTACGTCTGAACGCAAGTTACAGCACCGATAAAGAAAGCAACGATTGAAACAATCACGATAGAATCCGTCCCAATCGTGACGCATTCATCAATGAAGCGTTTCCAATATACTTTGGGGGTTTCGCGGCGGGTAAACAGTTTTCCAAGAAATATGAAAAACTCCCCAATGATTTCGAACATAATTTTTCAAGGTTTTTAAGTTGCACAAAGGTAACAAAATAATGCTTCGTTGAGTTTTCCCCGTTTTTTTGAACTGTGGTTAAAACGAAAAGAGTCTGTAACAAAACAATGTTACAGACCCCTTTCGTACTATTTTAAAATGTAACTTAAATTACTTCTGGCTGAGTTGACTTCGCAACTGTGTCTATTTCTACTGGCGGAGCTGCCTGCGGCTGCGGAAGCATTTCGTAAACAGGTTGTTTCGGTTTTGGCAAGAAAACCACATCAACGATAAAGTATTTTGTGTCGCCGTTCCAAGAGAACTGAAAAAACTTCTCGTGATAAGTCAGTGTTACTCGCTCGCCGGTTTGCATAGCGTCCCGGAGTTTATTAACTACCGAATCTTCTTTTGCCGAAAAATCCCAGTAACGAGGCGTTAGCGTTCCGGTTTCGCCAGAGTAGCCGCCTTCGTTAAGAACGCCTTCGTATGTTTTGAAAACGTAGCCCTTCTCGCTCATTTTAGAAATTGTTCCGGCTCGTTCGCCTTTAGAATAGTAGCCAGTGCTGACATAGTAGCCTGCAAGAAGCGTTAAGACCAAAATGATAATTAGTGTTATTTTGAATTTACCCATGGGTTTGTTTTCTATTTAATACGGAAAGAGTAGTTCTTTTTTACAAAAGAAAGAAAAGTTTCTCACATTCCGAAAAATCTATTCCCACTCGCTGCGTTGATTTACTTTTACTTCCCGTACGGTCAGGATTTCAAGTGCTTCATTCATCACAAAAACCACCGCCTTCACGTTTTCTGGTTTGTCAACAGTTGCGGGCAATTTCAGCGTGAATAATTTTCGAAAAACTTTACCATCTGAAAGTGCCGCTTGCGGAATTTCAACTCCCTCTGTTATTGGTACAATTGCCGCACGAGCAACATTATAATGCAAAATATCAGTTATTTCAGCAGGTTTGCTGTATGCTTTCCACTGCTTAAATTGGGCGTAGTTGCTCAGGTAATTTAATTGCGGATACCCAGCTACCTTATCTTCAACCAAATAAATTCCAAGACGAAGTTTTTCGGAAGTTTGTTCCGTAATTTTCACGTGTGAAAGCAGGGTAAAATCTCCGTCTTTCAAAGTACTTTCTAAAGCAATACCGACAGATGAATTCCCTTGTTTTAGCCATTCGTCCACATTTATTTTCCAGTCTTCCTGACTTTGGATCGTTGTAGTTCCCAAAACAGATTTTCTACGATTTACCATTCCCGACGGAAAAGGAGCACCGCCGTATTTTCTTCGGAGCGGTGTGTAGGCAACAGGGAGATCCGCCATTTCGTCATTGAAATGCACTTCTACGCCAATCACCTGTGGATTTGCGGTGAGGGTTTCCATAATTTCTTTGCCCATCGGACACCAGCCGCACCATGTTCCGGTGTGTTCTTCGATCATTGCTCGGCGTAAAAAACTGCTTGGCGTGGTTTTTGAAACCTGGCTATTAAAATCGTAGTCGCAACTGCAATCTTCTACCGTGGCAGTTGCTTTAAAATTTTTGGCAATAACATCCGTACAACCTACGTTTGGGTCGTTAATGGACGTAACTTCCTTCTCTTTTTCGGGCAGGGGAGAATCTTTGCCACAGCCTGTGAAGAGGAATGCAGCAAGAAAAACGGATATGATATAAACGATACAATGTTTCAAAATGAACGGAGTTTTTAATAGAAATACTAACCAATTATCGTGCCTAAAAGCGAGAGAGAAATGACAAAAATAGCGTTTTTAAAATTAGTGATATTGCTTTTTATTAGCACGTCTGTTGCATCTCAAAAACGCTTACCAAATGTCTTTATTGAAGATTTACAGCGACAAAATATTTCGGTAACAGAAATTGTAAACCGTGACGGTCCGACAATTATCAGTTTTTGGGCAACTTGGTGCAAGCCGTGTTTGCGGGAATTGAACGCCGTAAGCAGTGAATTAGAACAATGGAAGCAAGAAACAAACGTAAAATTTGTGGCAATTTCAACTGATGATGCCCGAACAAAAACACGAGTTCCCGCTTTTGTAAAAAGTAAAAACTGGAACTTTGATGTTTACGTAGATACCAACGGAGACTTACAACGCTCGATGAATATCCTGAGCATTCCGCACACGATTATTCTGAATAAAAGTGGTGAAATAATTTATCAACACAGTGCGTATGCCCTTGGCGACGAAGCAAAATATTTCGAGGTTTTACAAAGTTTGCAATGAGAGAATTATCGAGAAATTGCCAGTTTGAGCGTACCGGGCCGCCGGGCGGTCCAGAACCTTGCTACGAGGCTGTTTTTAACGCCGCTAAAACTGAAAAAACTACTATCAATCACTGTTCAATAATCTTGCTCCTAATCTGCATATCAACGTCATCCTTCTCTCAACAAGATACCACAAAAAATACAGGCTTTTTTTCGGGAAGTCTGCAAATTGAAGCACAACGTTACGAAGCAGACGAAAACTTGCCTTTTCAAACCCTCGAAAACCGATTCGGTTTCAATACTTACTTGCAATTAAATTACCAATACAAAAGGTTTCGGGTCGGAGTTCGGGGAGAGAGCTACGCACCTGCTTTGATTGGTTATCCTTCCAACCTAAGCGGTGTTGGTTTAGCGAATCGATTTGTGAGTTATCAGGGTAAAAAGTGGGGAGCGACACTCGGAAATTTCTACGAACAATTCGGCAACGGATTAATTCTGCGGGCTCAAGAACAGCGAGCGTTAGGGATGGACACCTCTCTCGATGGTTTACGAGTTGCTTTCACCAATAAAAAATACACTTTTTCTGCCTTTTTGGGAAAGCAACGCCTCGGCTTTGAAAGAACTGACGGTCGGCTATCTGGATTCAATAATTCGTTGATAATCAACAATTCAACAGCGAATTATTTCTTAAAAATCGGCGGAAGTATCGTCAATAAAAACGAAGATTACGACGGTATTTTGATGACTGTAAAACCAAACGTTTGGGCGTGGAGCAACCGGATCGACTATGCTAAAAATGCCTTTTCTATTCAAGCTGAATATGCTCATAAGTCTGCTGACCCATCCCCCGCAAATCGGTTCATAACTCGTTTGGGACGGGCCTTTTTATTATCTTCTAATTATTTTGTAGGAAACCTAACCACAACGCTGCAACTCAAACGAATTGAGAACATGGATTTCCGTTCGCAGCGGGGAGAAATGCTGAATAATGCGTTGGCAAATTATGTCCCAGTCGGTACAAAACAACAATCGTATCGGTTGCTCACTTTGTACCCTTACGCGTCGCAGGTTTTGGGAGAAATTGGTGGGCAATTTGACGCGACTTATACACTTAATAACGGCTCAACGTGGACTTTAAACGCCTCGGCAGTGAACGGTCTAAAACGCTACGAAATTAACACTGATGAAGGCTACACTACGAAGTTCTTTGAAATTGGTGACCAGAAGTTTTACCGCAACGCCAGCTTGGAATTTGACCAGCAACATACTGATAATTTTCACGGAACATTTGTTACAGATTTTACGCAATTCAACCGCGAAGTTATTCTCGGCGGAAAACCCGAAATCGTTTCCGCAGTAACCGTGATCGCCGACTGCACGTGGAAACTTTCCCCAAAACACGCATTGCGAGCAGAATTACAGCACCTATCGACCAAGCAAGACCTTGGTAATTGGGCAATGATTTTAGCCGAAGTTAGCATTGCCCCTCACTATTTTTTCTATGCTTCAGATGAAATAAACTACGGTAGTTTAAACTATAACGATACACAACACTACTATAATA
>JANQUM010000172.1:1636-6928 GCA_030731175.1 Spirosomataceae bacterium | reverse complement strand
GTTGAAGTAACCGAAAACGTGTATTGGGGCGGAAACTTCGATTACCTCAAAAATAAGTTAAACTTTCAAAGTAAGCCCCACGCGGATGTACGACTGTTTATTGGATATTCGGGTTGGGAAGCGGGGCAATTGCAGAATGAAATTAATCGCAATGCTTGGTTCGTTTCAGAGGCGGATGCCGCTCTGATATTTGACACGCCAACAAAGAGTGTTTGGCGGGAAACGCTCCGCCGGATGGGCGGCAATTATCGCGTTATTGCCAACTACCCAACTGACCCGCGACTCAACTAAATTTGCGATATAATCTATCCTAAACGGTAACGTTCTGATAATTAATCAGTTGTAATCCAAAAAAGCAACAGGCTTTTGTTGCAAAATGTATTTGCGAATATGCGAAACCTTCGTAACTTTGCAGCCCGAATACATAAATATAATTCTACGGGCATAGTTCAATGGTAGAATAGCGGTCTCCAAAACCGTTGATCAGGGTTCGAATCCTTGTGCCCGTGCAAAATCAAAAGTTCCTAAGCAGTGATACGTTTCGTTCACCCCACTTAGGAACTTTTAAGTTACTTTACTTACTGGCATCAAAATTGAAGCCCCCTACTTTAACAGAAATTACATAAATGGAAAATCTTCAGGTTTTTTTGAAAGAGTCATGGCACGAAATCACTAAAGAAGTTACGTGGCCAGCTTGGTCTGACTTACAATCAAGTGCCACTTTGGTACTGATTGCGTCCATCATATTTGCATTAGTAGTTGGTGGTATCGACTTTCTAATTGACAACGGTTTGAAAATATTGTACGCATCGTTTTAATATTTTCTTTTAATAGCCGAAGACCCAGAACTTATGAGCGAAATAAATTGGTATGTGATGAGAGTTGTCTCTCAGCAAGAAAAAAAGATTAAAGCGTACATTGAAAACGAAGCTAACCGACAAAATTTACAGGATTTAATACCTCAAGTGTTAATTCCGTCGGAGAAAATAGTGGAAGTACGCAACGGTAAAAAACGAGTGCGTGAGAAAAACTTCTTTCCGGGCTATATGATTGTAAATGCTGATCTGAACAACGGAGAAGTGCTTCACTTAATCAAAAGCTTACCGGGCGTTATCGGTTTCTTAGGAAAACACGGAAATTCATCCCCAGAGCCTGAGCCGCTACGCCAATCTGAAGTAAACCGAATTCTTGGAATTCAGGGAGGAGCAGAAGAAGAAAACATTGATTCTGGAATCGGGTTTATCATGGGTGAAGCTGTCAAAGTTGTTGACGGACCTTTCAGTGGTTTCGACGGCGTTGTGGAAGAAGTATTTGACGACAAGAAGAAATTGAACGTTACCGTTAAGATCTTCGGACGTGCCACTCCGGTAGAGCTAAGCTACGTTCAGGTTGAAAAACTTTGATTCATTCGATAAAACAAAAAGGGGTAAGATTAAAGACTTACTCAATTATAGTATCATTCTTCAAAAGCCTTCGCAAATTTGCGAAGGCTTTTGTTTTTGATACCTTCTTGATTGGTTATAACTTGCAACTGCTTGAAAAAACGAACAAATGAATTCTGATAACCTGACATCGCTGTTTACCAAACTGCTCAAATTTGGTGTGGTGGGCTTTTCAGGAGTGCTCGTTGACTTCGGCATTACATACGTTTTCAAAGAAAAGCTTCAGGTAAATAAATACGTAGCAAATGGTCTTGGTTTTTCTGTTGCCGTTGTCTCGAATTTTATCCTCAACAAATGGTGGACGTTTGAAAATATCGAACCAAATTACGCCCCGCAGTTTTTAACCTTCGTTGCCGTTGCAATTGGCGGTCTGGCAATCAACCAACTGATACTATATTTGCTACACGAAAAAGTAAAACTCAATTTCTACTTCGCTAAACTCTTGGCAATTGGCGTAGTAACTCTCTGGAATTTCGGGTTTAGTAATTACGTAGTTTTCTCCGCATGAAACAGCACCGCACTTTTATTATTTTTATTTCTATTTGGCTGATAATCAATCTAATAACAGCATTCAGTGTAGAGCTTTACGACGACGAAGCCTATTATTGGATGTACACTCAATTTTTGGATTGGGGCTATTTTGACCACCCGCCGGGTGTTGCCATTATGATTTGGCTCGGTAGTTTTTTGGGAAAGACAGAAATCGCAGTTCGGCTTTTTAATATTCTCTTTACGGCGGCTTCTATTTCAATCATTTATTGGCTGACGAAACCTAAGAACGTCCTTGTATTCTGCACTTCCGTTTTTAGTTTTCTCGTCTTACACATGATCGGCTTTGTGGCGTTGCCTGACACGCCGTTCTTTCATTCATCAATTATATTTTTTTTGAGTTATCGTTATTTCCTGAAAGACGATTCCTTCAAAAATCAATTACTGTTGAGCATCACTGCGGCGTTAATGATCTACTGCAAATACCACGGCTTTGTAGTAATCATGTTTACGGTTTTGAGCAATGTAAAACTTTTTACAAATTACAGAATGTACGTTGTGGCGTTGCTGACGCTTATTTTTATCAGCCCCCACATTTACTGGCAATTTGCCAACGATTTCCCGTCGATATCTTACCACCTTGCTGACCGTGCCGCTCCCGAATACAAAATTGCTCAGACGCTTGATTATTTAGGTGGAAATTTGCCGTTTCTCGGCGGCTTGGTTTCGGTAGTTTTATTCATTGCGGCAGCGTTTTATAAACCCGTTGATAAATGGGAAAAAGCCCTAAAATGGAACCTCTTCGGAATGTACATTTTCTTTTTCTTGATAACGTTCAAAGGGCAATACATCGAAGCAAACTGGACGTTATTCTGCGTTTTCCCGATGCTTTATTTAGGTTATAAGCAAGTAGAAAACTCTAAGTACTTCGTTTCTTACAAATACCTTGCGTTCGTTTTTGCGGGAATATTACTGCTCATCCGTTTTCATATTGTATCGCCGCTCGCAGTTTTTGAGAAAGACCGCGTGTGGGATTTTTATGACGGAAAGCAGTTTGCAGAAGAAGTAAAAGATACTGCCGGAGAACGCAAAATCGCAGCAAATCGATACCAGGATGCTTCGGTGCTTAACTTTTACCTTAACGAAGATTACTACATTCCCGCTCTCAATATTGATTCACGGGCGAATCAATACAGCATCTGGAAACTCGATACCGCGTTATGCGGCGAAAAAGTAGCTTTCGTAAATCGTAAATTTGACGGAAAGGAAATAAAAGCCCGCAAATTTCAAACCGCTAAAGTTGCTTTGCAGGACGGGTTAAAAATGCCGAACTGCGGAAAAGAATGAAGGCAGCCCTAATCTATCATCTCGCTTCTCCAATCTATTTCAAAACCCTATTGCTTTCGGCGGTCATTTTTCGTATTTTTGTTGACTTTTTCAGAATCAAAATTCACTCAAAATATTAAACCGATAGCCGAATGAAATTAATCGTTTCGTCATCTTCTTTACTAAAATCTTTATCAACGGTAAACGGCGTAATTGCCAGCAACCCGATTGTTCCGATACTCGAAAACTTCTTGTTTGAATTAAGTGGCAGCGTTTTAACCATCACGGCGTCAGATATGCACACCGTAATGCAAACCTCTGTTGTGATTGAATCTGGCATTGACGGGGCAATTACCGTACCCGCCAAAATGATTTTGGACACGCTTCGCAGCTTGCCTGAGCAACCGGTAACTCTCAAAGTTGACGCTGATACATTCGGTATTGAATTAGTAACCGCAAACGGGCATTTCAAATTATCGGGCGAAAATCCACTCGACTTTCCCCGCATTCCCGAAGTGACTCGTAATTTCGGAATTACCTTGCCGTCAGATGTTTTGGGTTTAGCGATTTCAAATACACTTTTTGCCACAAGTACCGATGATTTACGTCCCGCAATGACGGGCGTTTACATGCAGGTTTCTGACGAGCACACAACTTTTGTTGCCACCGACGGGCATCGTCTGATTCGTTACCGCAGAGAGGATATTACAACCGAAAACACCACGACGTTAATTTTGCCACGCAAGGCTCTTAACTTGCTGAAATCTTCGCTTCCGAGTGGTTCGGTAGATGTAAAAGCAGAGTTTAGCAATTCAAATGCATTCTTTTCTTTCGATAATATCAAGATGGTCAGCCGCTTGATTGACGAGCGTTATCCTGACTACGAAAACGTTATTCCGAAAGAAAACCCCAACAAAATGCTTATTGAGCGGAATAGCTTCCTGAGCACTTTGAAGCGAATTGCGATTTACTCAAATAAAACAACGCACCAAATCCGTCTCAAAATCTCAGCGGATGAATTAGAAATCTCTGCCGAAGATCTTGATTACTCAAACGAAGCCAAAGAAAAAATCACCTGCGAATTTACGGGCGAGCCGATGGAAATTGGTTTCAACGCCAAATTCTTAATTGAAATGTTGAGCAATCTAGATGCTTCCATGATCTCAATGGATATGTCGTTGCCAAACCGTGCCGGCTTAATTACTCCGGTAGAAAAAGACGAAAACGAAGATATTTTGATGCTCGTTATGCCGGTTATGCTGAATACTTACGCGTAATTCTCAGTAACAATCTTTCATAGTAAAGCCGCTTCGCAATCTGCGAAGCGGCTTTTGTTGCTTGTTTCCAACCAAATTTTAACGTCAAGAATCTAATCCGTAGTCTCCTTTATTTATAATATACCACATTTGCCGTATATTATCCAATTGTTAAATAATTGATACTATTGTCTTTTGTCAATTGTTTTTATTATATTCGGTAAATCAATTAAATAAAAACACCATGAAAAGTTCATTTACCCCTTCCGTTAGATACGGACAAACTCTATGAAAAATCTTAGAATGTCTTGTTTCTTTTTGTAGTATTTCTCCAATCTTGCTCTTGCATACCCACAGATTCTGAAATCAGAGGTAAATACCAACTTGAAACGATATTTAATGTTAATGTGGAAAGGGTAGATTATCAAGACAGCCTAATCTATGTTAATTTTGATTTACAAAAGAATAGTGGAAGTAATAGAACTGTTGAAACTTATTCCTCAAACGATCAAAAGTACGTTTGGACAATGACGGAAAGTCCTGATCAGTGTGAAAAATCTGCTAGAAAGCGAGTGTTTATTACTTATGAAGGTGGGCAAAAAAGACGAATAATACGAGATGCCAGCGACCCCATGAAAGTACGTTTGGAGTTAAGCGAGGTGTATCAGGGAGATGAAGTTCCTGAATTTCCGATATATTATTATGTTGTAGTCACACAATAAATACAAAAGCCGCTACGTAATCTGCGAAGCGGCTTTTTCTGTATAAATCACTCAAAT
>JANQUM010000172.1:0-1536 GCA_030731175.1 Spirosomataceae bacterium | reverse complement strand
ACAAAAGCCGCTACGTAATCTGCGAAGCGGCTTTTTCTGTATAAATCACTCAAATTAAACTCCCGCTTTTACAAACGGTGGCTTTGCCACCACGGCTTTGAGTTGCTTATTTCTTACCTGAATGAATACTTCCGTTCCGGTTTTGGAAAACGCTTTATCTACGTAACCCAACGCAATGCCTTTCTGTAAGGTCGGAGATTGTGAACCCGAAGTTACTTCGCCAATTCTGTTTCCGTCAAAATCCATAATTCCGTAATGACTGCGGGGAATGCCGCGGTCAATCATTTCAATTCCAACCAGTTTTCGTTTCATTCCAGCAGCCTTTTCGGCGGCGAGGGCTTCGGAGTTTACGAAGTCTTTCGTGAATTTCGTAACCCAACCTAACCCCGCTTCGAGCGGTGAAGTTTCGTCGGTGATGTCGTTTCCGTAAAGGCAATAACCCATTTCTAAACGAAGCGTATCACGAGCTCCCAAGCCAATTGGTTTGATGTCAAACTCCGCTCCGGCTTCAAAGATTTTATTCCAAATTTCTTCGGCGTGTGCTTTCGGAACATAGAGTTCAAAACCGCCCGCTCCGGTGTAACCCGTGGCGGATAAAATTACGTCCGGGCAACCCGCAAAAGTACCTTTCGTAAACGTGTAATACTCTACGTTATCCAACGGGATATTGGTCAGCTTTTGCAACGTAGGAATGGCTTTCGGTCCCTGAACGGCGAATAAACAAAGCTCATCCGACCAATCGGTCATTTCTACGCCTTCGGTATTCAGACTCTGAATCCAGTTCCAGTCCTTTTCAATGTTTGAGGCATTCACCACTAACATATACTCGTCGTTGTCGATGCGGTAAACGAGCATATCATCCACCACGCCGCCGGTAGCGTTTGGCAAATAACTATATTGAGCTTTGCCGTTGTACAAAACCGAAGCATCATTTGCCGATACTTTCTGAATCAAATCCAGAGCTTTGTCGCCTTTCAGGTAAAACTCACCCATGTGCGAAACATCAAAAACGCCCACGCCTTCTCGCACGCATTTGTGCTCTTCAATATCAGATGAATACCGAACGGGCATAATAAAACCCGCAAACGGAATCATTTTTCCGCCAAGGCTTTCGTGTAAATCGTTTAACGCTACTTTTTTATCCATTTTGTGAAACTAAATCCCCTCCTTGGAGGGGTGGCATCCTGACGACAGTCGGATGACGGGGTGGGTAATCGGAGAAACTGTTTTCTATACCGCAAAACTACAAAAACGCCCACGAAGTAAAAACAGCAAATCACGGGATTGATAAATTCTATTTCGTTCGTCAACGAGCAATCTGTTATATTTACAGAATCGAATACAAAACTCAAACCAAACACATGTCTACTTTACTCATATTAAACGCCCGAATTGTAAACGAAGGAATAATTACCGAAAAAGACGTTTTCGTCAGAGACGGTTTTATTGATAAAATTGAAAGCGATTTAAGTCACTTATCCGCCGATAAGATTATTGACGGAACGGGTAAGTTTCTCCTTCCCGGAGTAATTGACG
>JANQUM010000171.1 GCA_030731175.1 Spirosomataceae bacterium | reverse complement strand
ATGCATCACCCAGATTGATGCGGAAGAAGGTATGAAAGGAAAAGTGGTGGACGTAATCGAGAAAGGTTACACACTAAATGATAAAGTGGTTCGCTACGCAAAAGTGGTAGTAGGAAAATAAGAAAGTTATGGCAAAAAGAGATTTTTACGAGGTTTTGGGAGTTGATAAAAATGCCCAACCAGAAGAGATGAAAAAGGCGTATCGGAAAATGGCGATTAAATATCACCCCGATAAAAATCCTGACGACAAAGAAGCAGAAGGGAAATTTAAGGAAGTTGCCGAAGCATACGGTGTTTTAAGCGATCCGCAGAAAAAAGCTCGTTACGATCAGTTTGGTCATGCCGGAATGGGCGGTGCCGCAGGTGGCGGCTATGGCGGCGGCGGAATGAACATGGAAGATATTTTCAGCCAATTTGGCGATATTTTCGGTGATTCAAGTCCGTTTAGTTCCATCTTTGGCAACGGCGGTCGTCAAGGGCGTGGCGGAAGAGCGGTTCGAAAAGGTTCTGACTTACGCATCAAGCTAAAATTAAACCTAACAGAAATAGCCGATGGCGTTGAGAAGAAAATAAAAGTTAAACGTTACGACGCCTGTAATACTTGCGGTGGGAACGGAGCAAAGAATGGAACGTCGAAGTCAACCTGCGGAACTTGTCAAGGTGCAGGTCAGGTAAAAAGAGTTCAGCAAACTATGTTGGGTCAAATGGTTACTGCTTCAACTTGCCCAACTTGCAACGGTGAAGGAAGCACGATCGAAGAACGCTGCGACGTATGTTTTGGTGAAGGGCGTCAACTTGCTGAGGACGTGATTTCAATCAAAATTCCCGCTGGAGTTGCCGATAGCATGCAACTATCAATGAGCGGAAAAGGAAACGTTCCGGTTCGGGGCGGAGTGCCTGGAGATTTACTCATCGTAATTGAGGAGGAAGAACATCCTGATTTAAAACGTGATGGCAATAACTTGATTTACGACTTGCAACTAAATTTCGTTGATGCAGTGCTTGGAAATTCAATTGAAGTGCCAACGGTTTCAGGAAAAGTAAGAATCTCAATAAAAGCCGGAACACAGTCAGGTGAAATTTTACGCTTGAAAGGTAAAGGTATTAAAGATATTAATGGCTATGGCGTGGGTGATTTGCTTGTTTACGCAAGCGTGTACACGCCAACCGCTGTGAGTTCTGATGAAAGAACAATTTTAGAAGGATTAAAAGAATCCCCAAATTTTGTCCCTAAGAAAATTTCCGGAGGAAAAAACATCTTCGATAAAGTTAAGGATTTCTTTCACTAAGAAGTATATAGGTATAAAACACAAAAAGCCCGAACAATTTGACATTGTTCGGGCTTTTGTTTTGAATCGGCAACAACTCATTTGCCGCCGTAAGCTTGGTAATATTTCAATGCTTTTGGCATCATTGTTTCTAAATCTGCAATCCTTTTTTCATCACTTGGGTGCGTAGAAAGCAACATTGGTGGTTTCTGCTGACCTTTTCCTGCCTCTGCCATGCGTTGCCAAAAACCTACGGCTTCTCTTGGATCATACCCAGCCATTGCCATAAAGATAGTTCCGAGTTTGTCTGCTTCAGATTCTTGGTTACGGCTGTTGGGTAATACGAGTGTGGTTGGGGCTAATAAACCCAATACTTGACCAGCTGTCTGCACCATACGTTCGTCACCAGTTGCAATTCCAGCAAGTACCGCACCAACTTGCGTAATCCCTTGGGCAGCTATTGAGCGGCTCATTCTTTCACGTCCGTGGCTTGCAATTGCGTGGGCAATTTCGTGCCCCATAACAACCGCAACTCCAGCGTCGTCACGGCAGATCGGCAAAATCCCGGTGTAGAAGCATACTTTGCCACCAGGCATTGCCCAAGCGTTAATTTGGCTGTTATCAACCGTTGTGAATTCCCACTGATAGCCGTCGATTTCTTTGCTGAACCCGTTTTGAATCAGGTAGGTTTCAACAGCTGTTTTAATCCTTGTGCCAACTCGAGTAACCATTTCAGCGTCACGATTTCTGACTGGAACTACTTTCGAAGTGTCAACAAAGCTTTTATATTCTGTAAATGCCATTTGAAGCATTGCATCCTGAGACATCAACCCGACAAATTGACTTCTACCGGTTAGTGGTACTTTTTGGCATGCAAAAATTGTAAAGCTGAATGCAAACGCAACTAATAAGAGTTTTTGGTATTTTTTCATTTGTGATTCGTTTTTGTAAATTAAACGTAAAAAGTTTGAATTGTTGAGTGTTAGACTGAGCAATAACTAAAGAATAACATTAAATTTGTGAAAACCTTCAAATAAACGTTCCATGAAAATCATTGCCATCGGTAGAAACTACGTTGACCACATTAAAGAGTTAAATAATGATGTGCCAGACAGTCCAGTTATTTTTAACAAACCAGAAACAGCCATTTTAAAAGATAACGCGGACTTTTATTTGCCTGGTTTTTCTCACGATATACATCATGAACTGGAAATAATTGTCAAAATTAGTAAAATTGGGAAGAACATTGAGGAAAAGTTTGCCCATAAATATTACGACGAAATTGGCTTGGGAATAGATTTTACTGCTCGTGATTTGCAGTCTGAGTTAAAATCTAAAGGTTTACCCTGGGAATTAGCGAAAGGTTTCGACGGTTCTGCTCCGATTTCTAAGTTTATTCCGAAAGCAGGTTTAGACTTACAGAACCTTGATTTTAACCTTTTATTAAATGATAAAACGCAGCAATCAGGAAATACCTCACTAATGATTTATTCCATTGATAGCATTATTGCTTACGTCTCAAAATATTTCACGTTGAAAGTAGGTGATATTATTTTCACCGGAACACCAAAAGGCGTTTCTAAAGTTAACGCTGGGGATCGCCTCGAAGGATTCATCGGGGAACATAAATTATTAGATTTCTACGTAAAATAAGCCGAACAAAATTAAAATTTCCAGCATTGAAGACCCTTCTTTTTATCAGTTTTCAGATAGTTACTTATCTATTTATTGCCTTTTCTTCCGTTTCTGATGTTCAGTTTTCATCAAAAAATTTAGATGAGAAAGCCAAAATTTACCCGAAAGGGGATTTTGTGTTCCCAATAAACCCGGGTAAAAGGGCGTCGCTCTCAGGTACTTACGGAGATATCCGGTTCAATCACTTTCACGCCGGACTTGACATCCGAACGGGTGGGGTGGAGGGATTGCCTGTCTATGCCGCCGCTGACGGTTACGTTTCTCGCATCGGAATTTCTCCCGGAGGCTATGGAAATGCCCTATACATCACTCATCCCAACGGTTATACAACGGTTTATGGCCATTTGAAAGAATTTGGTGACCGTATAAAAAGTAGGTTGACCGAACGGCAATACCAACAACAAACTTGGGAAATTGATACTTATTTCAATGCTGGGGAAATACCTGTGTCACAAGAAGAAATAGTGGCGTTTTCAGGAAATACGGGTGGCTCTGGAGGACCGCATTTACATTTTGAAATCAGAAATGCCGCCGAGCAGACTATCAACCCTGCACTTTTTGGGTTTTCAGAAATTGTCGATAATGTTTCGCCGGTAATTGAATCGGTTACACTAAAAACGACGGATATAAACTCTCGCATTAACGGGCAGTTTGGTGAGGTAACGCTAAAACCACTGAGGTTGAAAAATGGCGACTATATTCTTAACAATAACATTACCGCACATGGCAAGATAGGTGTAATTATTAACGCCTACGATAAGAGTGAGACTTCGCCTTTTCGACTCGGAATTACGCAAATGACGCTGAAAGCGAATGATCAAACTGCGTATAGGTTTGATTTGGAGAAAATGAGTTTTGACACAAAACTTGATATGAATCTCCACACTGATTACGAAAAAATGGTAGGTAGCGGTGTGAAAAATCACAAACTTTTCGTTGAAAAAGGAAACCGTTTGTCAAATTACATTACAAATTCAACTGGTGGAGTCATTGACGTAAAAGAGGAACGGGTTGATTTTGAAATTTTACTAAATGATACCTTTCAAAATGCGAGCCGCCTAACATTTAATGTTATTCCTGAATCATTACAAAAATTAACGGCTGAAAACCCGATGGATAATTTCAGCCCAAAACTGATTGTTACCAAATTTGATAATATTCTAAGAGTTCAGGCAATCGGCTCTATTGACAAAAATGTTCCTGCAATATTTCAACATCGTGGCACTCCGAAAACTGCCTTTGTTTCGTACAAAACTGCAAATTCGTTGGTTTATCTGTACGATTTACACGCCAGCGGATTGGTTGATTTTGTTCAGGTTGGCAGCAGTACGGCTAAAATAGATTTGACTGCTTCGCCTTCCCTATCCAGTCGTTTTATAATAAACGATACCTATAAGGTTGATTTTCAGGAAGCATTATACACCAACTTATTCCTCAATTTTACAACGAACGGCAACGAATTACTGCTTGACGAAGATATTTATCCTTTAAAAAGTAGATTCAAAGTAACTTGGCAGACAAGTTTTGGCAATTGCGATAAGTGTGGCGTATACCGCTCGAGTGGAAGTAGGTCAAAATTTTTGTCAAGCGAAAAATCGGGTTCCACATTTACTTTCTACCCCAAAGAGTTTGGTACGTACAAAATTCTCCGAGACGATATACCGCCAACAATCAGCGTGCGTAAACTAAATTCAGCGGAAATATCATTTATTATCTCCGACAATTTGTCAGGCATCAAAAACATTACTTGTTTTGTAGATAACCGCTGGGTGATGATGGAATACGAGCCAAAATTAAGCCTTATTTGGTCTGAAAAACTGGATAATTCGGTTCCTTTCAGCGGGAAATTAGAACTAAAAATTGAAGATAATCAAGGTAACATTCAAGTTTACGAAAAAGAACTATGAGTAAATTAAGTGTCGGCGATAAAGCCCCGAATTTCGGTTCGGTAAACCAAAATGGCGAAAAGGTTTCGCTGAAAGATTTCGAGGGTAATAAATTAATCGTGTACTTTTACCCAAAAGATAATACGCCCGGCTGCACAAAGCAAGCATGCAATTTGCGGGATAATTATCAATCATTGCTTGATAATGGTTACAAATTACTTGGCGTAAGCCCTGACAGCGAGAAATCTCACCAAAAGTTTATCGAAAAATTTGAATTACCTTTTGATTTACTTGCCGATACCGAGCACGAAGTTGCTGAAGCGTTCGGGGTTTGGGTTGAAAAAAACATGTACGGCAGAAAGTACATGGGGATTGCCCGAACAACTTTTGTCATAGACGAAAAAGGCGTTATTTCTGAAATAATCAGCAAAGTCAAAACCGACAACCATACCGATCAGATACTCAATTAAACAATTTTAAACTTAGAAAAATGACAACTCCAGAATTAGAAAATATAGCGGCACAAGTTCGTCGAGACATCGTACGAATGGTACACGGAGCAGCTTCTGGTCATCCGGGCGGTTCGCTTGGTTGCACCGACTTATTAGTTGCGTTGTATTTTCAGCAAATGAAAATCAACAACCGAAAAGGTAAAAATGGTGACCTAAGCTTCAAAATGGACGGCGAACACGAAGATCTTTTCTTTCTTTCAAACGGCCACATTTCACCGGTATTTTATTCAACATTAAGTAGAAGAGGGTATTTCCCGGTGGAAGAACTCGGTACTTTCCGAAAAATAAATTCGCGAGTGCAAGGTCACCCTACAACGCACGAACATTTACCTGGTATCAGAATCGCCTCAGGTTCATTAGGTCAAGGCATGTCAGTTGCAATTGGAGCAGCACTTGCAAAAAAGCTCAATAAAGACGAACGCACGGTCTATATTTTGATGGGTGATGGCGAGCAGCAGGAAGGTCAAGTATGGGAAGCTGCTCAGTTTGCTCCACATCACGAAGTTGACAACCTGGTTGCGTTTATAGATTTAAACGGTCAGCAAATTGATGGTTCTACGAAAAACGTTATGGATAACCGCGATTTGAAGGCTAAATACAAAGCTTTCGGTTGGGATGTTATCGAAGAAAAACAAGGCAACGATATGGAATCTGTTGTGAAAGTTTTACGGAAAGCTAAAAGAAGAACCGGAAAAGGAAAACCGGTTATGGTACTACTTCAAACCGAAATGGGAGCGGGCGTTGACTTTATGATGGGAAGCCACAAATGGCACGGCGTGGCTCCAAATGACGAACAACTCGCTACCGCTTTAGGTCAGTTGACAAGCACGCTTGGAGATTATTGAGTACCTTCATAAACCGTATAACCGAAAAGAAATATCAAAAATGAAAAAATATACTTACACAGAAACTCAAGATACTCGTTCAGGATTTGGCGATGGAATGACCGAATTAGGACGCACCAACCCAAAGGTAGTTACGCTATGTGCTGATTTGGTTGGATCGCTTAAAACGGCAACTTTTATCAAAGAAAATCCGGAGCGTTTTTTCCAGTGCGGAATTGCCGAAGCAAATATGATGGGTATCGCTGCTGGTTTGACAATCGGTGGGTTCATTCCTTATCCAACAACTTTCGCAAACTTTGGCTCTGGTCGTGTTTACGACCAAATTCGACAGTCAATTGCTTATTCCGATAAAAACGTAAAAATAGCAGTTTCTCACGCCGGATTAACATTAGGTGAAGACGGAGCAACACATCAAATTTTGGAAGACATAGCCATGATGCGTGCCATGCCAAATATGACAGTCATTAATCCATGTGATTACAACCAAACAAAGGCCGCTACTATAGCTATTGCGGAGCACGTAGGCCCGGTTTATTTGAGATTCGGACGGCCAAAAGTGCCAATATTCACTGACCCAAACCAAAAATTTGAAATAGGAAAAGCTTGGCACGTAAACGAAGGAACTGATGTCACAATCATCGCTACCGGCCATTTGGTATGGGAAGCCATTCAGGCGGGCGAAGTTCTTGCGGAGAAGGGAATCTCTGCGGATATTATTAATATTCACACAAT
>JANQUM010000170.1 GCA_030731175.1 Spirosomataceae bacterium | reverse complement strand
CATTGATTGAAAACATCACTCCTGATTTTCGTTACAAAGTCGCCCCAAATGTTGCTGTTTTTGCCGAAATTCCGGTAACAGAAAATTTCTCTTTCCAGCCCGAAATTGCCTACAATCAAAAAGGATTCCGGGTGGAAGAAGGCATTGATATTGCCGGTCAGTTTGGCGGCGTTAATATTCCGATAAACGGACGAGTTAACGTAAAAACACACTACTTAGAAGTTCCTATCTTGGCGAAATTTCACTTCGGAGATAAAACGGCTGCACATTATTACATGATGGTTGGGCCGGCGGTTGGTTTCTTGGTAGATTCGGGGCTAAGAATAAATGTTTTGAATATTTTTCCTGTAAATACAGGATTCCCGACTCAGATATTCAAATCTGCTGAATTGAGCGGAATTGCGGCGGCTGGTTTCGAACTTCCCGTTGCTGAAAAAATAAAAGTATTCACAGAAGCTCGCTATCAGCTTGGTTTGAGTCGTATTTTAGATACGCCAGTTGTTCAATTACCCGTTCGTAATCGTTCTTTTTCAGGAGGAATGGGGTTGAAATTTGCGATGAACTGATTTGAACTATTTCTAAAACGCACAAAAAAAGCGGCTCGAATTTTCTTCGAGCCGCTTTTATATTTTTAAGAAACGATTTTACTGAATAACGCCACAACCAATTCTGCCACCAGCATTTCCGGTTGGTTGTGTCTTAAAATCATCAACGTCAGCGTGGATAATAATGGCACGGTTTAGAATATTCTTCGTTGAATCTTCGCAGCCAATACACCATTTGTCGGTAGAAAATGTAAGCGTTGCTTTGCCTTCGGCATCTGCCACTAAATTTCCGATGTCTCCAGCGTGGTGATCCATTTCACCCCATTTTCCGTGATCTTCCATTGCGGGATTCCAGTGTCCGCCCGCAGATTTACCGTCGGCGGATGAGCAATCAGGCGTTTGGTGAATGTGAATGGCGTGTTCGCCAGGCGTAACACCGCTGATATCCACTTTCATGGTTACTTCGTTTCCTTCTTCCGTAAACATTACGTTTCCCTGAAGCGTACTTTCGCTTTTCGCCAACATGGCTACATTCACAGTTTTCATTTCAGCCACTTCTTCCGTCATTTCTTCGGTTGATGTTTCTTCGGTGGTTTCTGCGTTATTGCAACTTAAAATGAGCGTAGAACAGATGACTGCAAGTGATAAAGTAATTTTTTTCATTTTTCCGTTAAGTTTTTGTGAGTAATGAATTTCAAGTAACTAAAATTACGATTAGTTAGAAACAATAATTTCATAAAGTTACCAAAAGTAATTTGATAAAAATCTGTTCCAAAAGCCTTTCGTTCTAATACTGTTGCCATTTATATTAGGCAGGATGGTAGTTTTTGTTTTATTTTGATAAAAAAGACCTCGACGAAACTTGAGCACCACCCGAAAAATACGCTATTTTATTTTTCTGAAAGAAGTATTCTTGATGGCTACTACGTGCTTTGGTGGGCCGCAAGTACATCTTACTGTGTTTATTAAACGCTTCGTAAACCACCGCCGCTACCTCACTGAGCCTGAGCTGATGGAGCTGCAAGCGTTGTGTCAGTTACTTCCGGGTCCAACTTCTACGCAAACCCTGACCGCAATTGGCTTTCGTTTGGGCGGGGCAACGCTCTCATACCTAACGTTATTAATCTGGATTTTTCCTTCATTTATTATTATGACCCTCGCTGCTTTTGGCGTGGCGTATTTAGATAGCGAAGTGGTAATAAGCACCACAAGGTTCATAAAACCGATGGGCGTTGCGTTCGTATTTTACGCCGCTTACGCCATCGGGAGGAAGGTAATTGACTCTAAACTAAGCGTAGCGTTGTTCATTCTCGCTGCAATCATGGCGTATTTCTTTCGTTCGCCTTACGTCACGCCCATTTGGATATTGTTGGGAGGGGTGGCAACATCATTCAATTACAAAAAAGAAGAGCGATTGGCAAAAAGCCCCGTAAAAATACAGTGGGCAAATTTTATTTTGTGGGCGGGCTTCTTCGTATTTATTGCAGCACTTGGGGCTTACACTAAATTATTACCGATTAGGCTTTTTGAAAATTTTTACCGAAACGGGAGCGTCGCTTTCGGCGGCGGGCATATTCTGAAACCCTTGCTTTATAACGAGTTCGTAGAATTTAAGCACTACCTCACGCGTGATGAATATTTATCAGGAATTGCCATCGCGGAATTAGTGCCTGGGCCTACTTTTTCAATTGCTGGTTTTATTGGTACTTTATCAATGCGTTCTTACGGAATACAAGGCGAATTATTGGGTTCGGTGCTTTGCACAATCGGTATTTTCTTGCCGGGAACTTTCCTGATATTTTTCGTAATTCGGTTTTGGGATCAACTAAAAAAATACCGGGGAATCCGAGCATCTTTGGCAGGAATAAACGCAGCAAGTACGGGGCTGACTTTGGCAGCAGGTATCTCGCTTTTTGAACCAATGCTCGTTGATCCTTACAATGTAATGACAGCAGTATTGACCTTCATGCTACTAATTACGGAGCGAATACCGTCTTACCTGATTATTTTATCGGGATTACTTTTAGGCATATCATTTACATACTTTTAATGAAAAGAAAAACAATTGTAACGGGAGCGAAGTGGGAAGATATTGTTGGTTATTCTCGTGCCGTGCAGGTCGGGAATATCATTGAAGTCAGCGGCACGGTAGCAACCGACAGCAGCGGCGAAGTAGTGGGAGAAAACGACGTTTACCTCCAAACAAAATTTATCTTAATGCGAATCGAAAACGTGCTGGGGCAGCTCAACGCCGCACTTTCTGACGTAGTAAGAACCCGGATTTTTGTGACCGATATTTCTCAGTGGGAATTGGTGGGGAAAGCTCATGGCGAAGTTTTTGGGGAAATAAAGCCTGCAACAAGCATGGTGGAAGTAAGCCGCTTGATCGACGATAAATACCTCGTCGAAATTGAAGTAACCGCTATACTATCTGATTCTTGATGGCGTAAGCAACTAACCCAGCAGTGTTATTTAATTTAAGTTTATTCAGCATTTTTAGGCGGTTGCCTTCTATAGTGCGTTGACTAAGGTTAACTTCTTCGGCAATTTGGGCGTTGGTCATACCTTCGCAAATTAATTTTAACACTTCAAGTTCTCGTTCTGTGAGATCCACTTTGTGGTTAAAAACTTTTTTGCTCCGTACTGTTTTGTTCGTTGCCTTTCTGAACATCACCTTGCTGACGTTGTCGTTGAAATAAATTTCTCCGGCTTTGACAGTTCTGATTGCTTTTTCCATTTCTTCGGGTTCAGCATCTTTAAGCAAATAGCCACTTGCCCCAAGTTCCATTAAATGAATAATGAACCGGTCTTCGTCGTGGAGGGAAAGCATAATTACTTTCATTCTCGGGAATTTTTCTTGCAGTACTTCTATTGTTTCTATGCCATTCATTACGGGCATATCAATATCGAGTAGCACAATGTGAGCCCGTTTTTTGTGCAACGCTTTTATGAGTTCTTCACCGTTGGCGGCTTCGATAACTACTTCAAAATCAGGTATTTGCTCGAGCAAAACTCGAACACCCGCCCGCATAAGCTTGTGGTCATCTGTGAGTGCGATTCTAATTTTTTTTGACATTTTGCAGGAAGATCAGTTTACAAAAATTACAACGGGACTCTTACATTAAACCTACTCCCGATTTCTTGGTTTGATATAATTGATAGGCTGCCGTTAATTACTTTTATCCGGCTTTCGATATTTTTTAGACCCAAGCCGCCGTCAGTCTTTGCATTAATAGCCGCTACGTCAAAACCCGAGCCGTTATCAAAAAACAGGAGCTTTACTTCTTCGTTTGGTTTGTGGGTTAATCTGACTTCGATTTCAGTTGCCCCAGAGTGCTTCAGTGCGTTATTTGTCAATTCCTGTACGATACGGTAGAGCATCAATTCTTGATTTTTTATTAATTTAGTATCGTTCTGAAAATTGGTCTCAAAATTAATATTCAAATCACTTGCTTCCTTCACAATGTTCAGGAAATCCTCTATTGCCGCTACCAAACCAAATTTTTCTAACGAAGTTGAAATTAATTCTTTCGATATTCTCCTCACAGTCAGAATAGATTCTTCCAACAACTTCTTCGACTTTGAGAGCTCGGCAGTTAGAGTTTTGTCCGTTAATTTTCGGGACAACCCATTAAAGCTCATTTTGGTAACGGATAATAACGCACCAACTTCATCGTGTAAATCTCTGGCAATACGCCTTTGTTCGGCTTCCTGAACTTCGAGCGAATTTAAAAGTAATTTTTGTTGTAGCTCAGTTTCTTTAACTTGTAAAGCTAATTTTTGCTCACTCTGTTTCTTATTATAATAGGCCACAAAAAGGGTAATGAAGCCCGCAATGATAATTGCAACTAAAGAGAGAATCAGAATTATACCTAACGTGTTCATGTTTTTTTCGATAGGTTTTTGCTGTAATAAAAGCTCGCAGTTATGGCATAATACAAAACAAATAGTAAAATGGAGTTAACAACCCAAGCTATTTTGCCCTCCTCTTCAGTTGCTCCGTTTCCGACAAAAGAGTAGATACTTATGCTCCCAATATGATAAATCAGAAAACCAGAATTTAACCAAAAAAACGAGTACTGTGTAATATCTTCAACGCTCAAATCTTGCAATAACTGATAAGCGTACAATAATGATAAAACGATAATGAATAAATTGATTATCACATAAGTTTTAGTGGCAAAGTGACCGGTAAAAATGTATATCAGACTATCGGTTTTGAATTCAAATAATACAAACATCGTAATGATGGCCACTAAAAGCCAGATTAACCATTTCTTATATCTGATATTTAGCAATGAGTAGTAAATTGCTAATTTTAAGTACCCGGCAAGTATGTAATGCCAGTTATAAAAGAAGATTGAATTAGGGGCATCTTTCCCTAAAAGTAGCATAATGTCCGATGGAAGTACGGCAACATAAAGTATAAAATATGAGCATACGAGCCACATCAGAAGCTTCATCACTTGGTTTTTATTCCACGATGAATACGTCCGATATAGTACAAATATCGGAATCAGGATGAAAGTTTCGCTGATGAATGACAGGATAGGATATACCATTTACTCTCAGTAGGAAAAATGCAATCAATTAATTAATACGGAGGTTTGGGTATTCCGTCGCCGAGTCCATTTCCGCCACCGTCTTTCAATTGAGCAAGGTCAATCTCTATATCATCGCCGTTTTGATCAACGCCTACCAAAAATAACCTCGGATGAGTGGAATCTTGGCTTATCGGCTTCGTTGAAATTTTGGAAGTACCCTCTTTCTCGTTGAGTTCTTCGTAAGCCAAACCGTAATAAAACCGAATACCCACGCATTCGTTTCCTGCTTTGGTGGCGGCTTTGTCAGCAGCAGCTAATAATTCTGAAATACGCTCACGACCAAAAAACTCCGCCTCACGTTTACCATAAGGCGTATCAAAACTTTTAGCTATGTCGCCGTTTTCAATAGCTTTTTGGAAGTTTTTGGTGTAAACGGATAAATCGTTTTTAGAAACCGGTTTACCTTCTTTTTTTGCTTTCTTTGCCGAAATAGGCCAATCGTTTTTTTTCATAAAACTTAGTGCGTTTTACAGTGAATAGACTTTGTTTTGTTGTTACGAATCTACAATAAATTAATCGTGAATTAGTGTAGTTTAAAGATATGAAGTCAATTCTTCTTAATATAATGAACTATTAATCAAGGATTTAGGTAAAATTGAAGCGTATAAATACCTGCGAAAATGCGTAGAAATACGCAGTATCTTAGAGGTTGAAAGTAAGCCCATCATAGGCCAAAAACATATTTTCGGGAAGTATTTTTTCAACTTCTTTGTGCAAGCCCATTTTGTGGCTGATGTGCGTAAAATACGTTTTTTCGGCACCAATTTTCTTGGCTACTTCAATGGCTTCTTGCAGTGTAAAGTGAGAAAGGTGCGGAGATTGCTGCAAGGCATCTAAAATTAGAATTTTAGTGCCTTTTGCTTTTTCTATTTCTTCATCGGCAATGAAATTGCAATCGGTTAAATAAGTGAAATCTTTCACCCGAAAACCAAGCACGGGGAGTTTGTAATGAATAACTTCAATGGGCGTAAAGGTTATTCCTGCAACATCAAAAGGGTCATTTTTATTAATTTCGTTCGTTGCCAAAATCGGTATTCCGGGATAGCGATTTTCGGTGAAAGCGTACTGAAATTCACGGCTAAGTTGATTCAAAACGCGTGGGTGGGCGTAAATAGCAAGCTCTTTTATGCCTTGTACATAATTATAGGGTCGAATGTCGTCAAGTCCGGCGGTGTGGTCTTTGTGTTCGTGTGTAAAAACAACTGCGTCGAGCGTGTTTATTCTTGCCCGAAGTGCCTGCTGCCGAAAATCCGGACCGGTATCAATTACGATGCTTTTGCCGTCAACGCTGAGGTGTACGGAAGTTCGCAGGCGTTTATCTCGGTAATCGAGTGATGTACAAACCGCACATCGGCACGTCAGCACCGGAACGCCGCCAGAGGTTCCTGTACCTAAAAGCGTAACTTGCATAATAAAATAGAAGGTTGAGTTGGAGCAGTAGCATCCAACTCATTAATTTTTTGTGGAAAATGCCCGAGTTTTACTCCGTAAGTCCTTTCACCACCATAACCAGTTTGTCAAAGTTGAGTGGTTTCATCAAAACATCATTGAAACCAGCCTCTTTAAATTCGGCTTCGGTGTAATTACGTGCGTTTCCAGTGATTGCAACCACGGGGATTTTCGCTTTCTCGCCTTTCATATTTCGGATTGCTTTCACGCATTCCATTCCGTCCATAACAGGCATATTGATGTCAAGCAAAATAACGTCAAAATCTTCTTTGAGAAGTAATTGAAGCACTTGCTCTCCATTTTTTACCGCTGTGATTTCAAAATTCTGAAATTCAAGGATTTTTTTGGCGA
>JANQUM010000169.1 GCA_030731175.1 Spirosomataceae bacterium | reverse complement strand
TCTTCCCCTCCGATTGAAGAAACGGGTTCTTTCTTACGTTTATCCTTATTGAAAGTTTCGGGAGATAAACGGGTAGATACCGAAATTTGCATCTGGCTAAAATAACTACCGTCAAAGCCCGCATTTTGCCATTTAAAGGTATTGATTCGTCGTCCGGCAAGGTTAAATGTACTTCCTGCATCTTCAGTGTACGCGTACGGATCTAAAGTAGCATTGAAGTTGAGGCTGACCAAATCTTTCAGGATTTGCGTATTGGCGTTGAAGTTAATATTTGAAAGGTTAAAAATATTTGTACTAACCGAGTCCCGTGTTGTGATTGCCTGCAATAAATTATACCCACCAGAAATACCGAAGTTATCTAATAGTGATATTTTTTCGGTCTGACTTTCAGCGGTATCAGATTTTGACCGAAGTTTTGCCTCTAACTGGTTCGTTAAGCTGAAACTAACCAAACCCGAAGCTCCTGGAACAGAACCCAACGCCGGAAACCTTGATAAATACCGCTCTTCGGGGTCATCAGATCTAACACGGGTCTTTGTAAATAAACTGGTATTATCCTTCAAATCTGGCGTATAATTCATACTCACCGACGGGGCAATGGTATGCCGTATTGCCTGCAAACGCCCTTTGCCTTTAAATTGGTACGTGCCGTAAATACGGGTATTCATACTTATACCCGCCGAAACATTATAGGTATTATAAAATCCGTTCGTGGTATCAATGCGTACTGCTCCAAAGTTTTCGTCAATACCAGTCAAAACCACCGGTTCACCGTCTCGAGTAAAAGTAGTGTCCCTTTCAAAAAATTCATAATTCAGGCGTTGTGTAAAAATTTCTCCGCGGTAATTTACGCTTGGCGTTATGTTGATAAACTTCGCCAGTTTAAAGTTTGGCAAAGAAATAGGTACGGTATAAGTGGTACGAAATTGCCCGTTTTCACTAACTATTCTGTCGAAATCATCAAGCAAGCTGAGTACTGTTACATTATCTTGCTGTCCGAGTGCTTGTAGTCTTAGTTCTTCTTCGGTAAGTGGCTCGTTACTAACTCCGTAAACTTGGTATTCGGTGAAAGTAGTAGAGCGGGTTCGTCCGGTAATATCATTAGTTGCCTGAAAGCCACCCTGAATATCAAGTCCAACCCTAAACTGTTCAATCCACCGTCCCGTTTGGTTCTCTTCTTTTATGAAAGGATTGAACTGGTTCAAGCCGATGTTATAGCTTGAATTAAAGTTGAAAACCTTAGTGCTGAAGTTCTGATTCACCTGAACCCCGACACTCGTGCGTAATTTACTGCCAATATTTCGAGTGTACTGCACTGAAGAGTTAGAAGTATTTGCAGTGAAAAGCTGCACAGCGTTCGGGTCCTGGTTATTTTGGGCGAAGCTATTACTCTGTAAATTCACCGATGCCGAAAAACTCCGATCAGAACGCCGACTTTGCGGAGCGTGCGACCACGATATATTGAAGTCATTTGTGTTGTTTACTGGATTGCCGTCACTATCTCTTTGAGCCGCCAGAACTACGTCACCAGGTTTATTTTTATTGAATTGTAAATTCACGTTTCCGCCGTAACGGTAGCGTTGAGTATAGGTAGATTGTACGCCAGCCCCCCAACTTCCGCGAGAGTAAATTTGCCCCAAAACTTTAATGCCGATATTTTTATTAATGGCTTGATACCAACCAAAATCCCGAAAGAAAAATCCGCGGTTTCGAGGTTCCTCGCCGTACTGCCCCATGATAAAACCCGATGTACCGATTTCTTTATCTTTCGGAACGGGAAAGAACCCAAAAGGTACGAGGAGGGGCGTTGGAATATTGGCAATCATTAGCCTAAACGGGCCCGAAATGACGTTCTTTTTATCAACTAATTTGATTTTTTTCGCCGCAATATGAAAGTGTGGTTCTGTCAAATTACAGGTGGTGTACATCGCATCTGTGAGGTATAAGTTGTCTGATGAATCTTTCTTTACTTTTTCTCCTCGCACAAACCCGTCACCTTGTTGCGTAACGATGTTCTTAATAATTGCCCGCTTTGAGTTAAAATTATACCGGATTGTATCAGTATTATACGATTCATTTCCCTGCGAAAAAACGGGCTTCCCAGATACCGGCTCGCCCACTGTTTTGGAAGAATCTGGCAAGCCATAAGCGTAAACCTCTCCTACACCCCAGCTAAGTTTGATAAATGAAGCTTTTAGCTCAATATCTCCGTAATTTACCACAGCATCTCCGTAGAGGTAAACGGTTTCGCTCGCCACATCCAGAATTGTAGAATCCCGTGCCGAATAATCTACCGTCGTTTCAAGTTTGTTTCCTGTACTACGAAGTGAATCAGGAATAACTGACGTAACGGTGTCACGCCGCACGGCTTTCGGTTTTAAGGGAGAAGCAGCAGTAGATTGAGCATTACCACCTTGCCGATTTTGAAGTTGATTTAATGACGAGCGTTGAGCATTTGCAGAAATTGTGAAGCCAACCACCAATAGTAAAGGAAGAAAGAAGCGTTTCACGCTTTTCCTTGTTGGGAGAATAACAATAATGCTGGCTATTTTCTGTTGTATCAAATGAATTATACCTTTGTAGGTGCAAAAATAGTTCAAATCTATTCGGTACGGAATGCAAATTTTATTAAATCGTGTTAAAAGTAACGGACAAACCTGCCTTTTTGGTGCAAACCGATTGGATTTGAAGAACAATTGTTCAAAAATTTAAGCTTTTCTAAAAATGAAAAAATGGTTTATAGGTTGGCTGTGTTTAGTGTTGGTCTTTTCAGGGCTTGCTTCGTTTACCGTGCGTGCGTATTCACCGCTGAATACGATCGTAATTGATGCCGGACACGGCGGTAAAGATCCCGGCACGGGAAACGGCAAAGAAAAACACATTGCCCTGAATATTGCGTTGCGTCTGGGCAAGCTTATCAAAGATGAAATGCCCGAAGTAAACGTAATTTATACCCGAACAAAAGACGTTTTTATTCCACTAAACGAACGGTCAGATATTGCTAATAAAAACAACGCCGACTTGTTTATCTCAATTCATTGCAACGCCAGCCCGTCATCAAAAAGTGCCCACGGAACGGAAACTTACGTAATGGGATTACACAAAACAGAAGCAAACTTAGAATTGGCAAAAAAGGAAAACAGCGTTGTGCTTCTAGAAGACGATTACAAGAAAACCTACAAGGGTTTTGACCCAAATTCAGCGTTGGCACATATCATGCTCACCAATTATCAAAGTGCTTTTATGCACCAAAGCCTCCAATTTGCGTCGGTTGTAGAAGATAAAATGGCAACCGTCGCGGGGCGTAGAAGCCGGGGCGTAAAGCAGGCCGGTTTTCTGGTAATTTGGCAAACCACCATGCCGAGCGTTTTGATTGAAACGGGTTTTCTGACCAATAACGACGACCTAAAACACCTTAGCACTGAAACCGGAAGGCAGGATATTGCGTTAGCTATCTACGACGCACTCAAGATTTACAAACAACAGCTTGGCGGCAATTAACTTATAGTCCATGAAATTTACAAAAGAAGCAAAAGTTGGATTATTGGGGGTCATTACCCTCACCATATTTTACTTGGGGTTCAATTTTCTGAAAGGTTTAGATTTGTTCTCCAACAATAACGAGTACTATACCTATTACACGGATGTGCAAGGGTTGCAGGTTTCAAACGCCGTGACCTATAATGGAGTTACCGTTGGGCGGGTTATGAAAATAGTACCGCAACAATCAGAAAATAGAGTAAGGGTATCTATATTGGTTTCGGATAAAATAAAATTGACTGATAATACTGTCGCAGTACTGGCAGATGAAAGCTTGATTGGCTCAAAAGTAGTCAAACTAATCATCAGTAACGGAGCGGCAATATCTGATAAAGTTGAGCTAAAAGGCGAACTCGAAAAAGGAATGATTGATGCTGCAACCGAGCAACTTTCACCGACGTTTGCGAGGGTAGATTCTGTATTGATAAACCTGAACGAAGTAGTGAAGCAATTTGACGATACCGGAAACGCCATGAAAATACTGATGGCAAGTGCTACTCAAACCTCAAACGGCGTTAACGGCATTGTGGCAAAAAACAGTGAAAGCCTCGCCGAAATCACGGCAAATGCTGCAATTTTAACTGCAAACCTGAACAAACTTACCGCTGATCTCGATCGCCAAATCAAACCGATTTTAGCAAAAACTAATACTTTTACCGATTCTTTGAATGCTTTGCAATTGGGGAAAACGGTGAATACGTTAAATACTTCAGTGGCGAGTTTGCAAACTATTTTGCGGGAAATAAACCAAGGACAAGGCACGCTCGGAAAACTTACACAAGACGAAGCTCTGTATAAAAACCTCAACGCAACCGCGGCCGACCTGGACGCACTTCTTACAGATTTAAAATCGAATCCAAAACGCTACGTTCACTTCTCCGTTTTTGGAAGAAAAGATAAAAGCAAAGACAAAGAATCTGCGGATTCACAAGCGAAAGATTCGCCGATAAATAACCAATAATTGAGCGAAAAATATTCATAAAAGCAGTTTGTGTATTTGCTCACAAACTGCTTTCTTATTTGAATAACTCCAAAGCATTACTAACCAAATTTTCAATTACAATTAGGTCATCGAAATCGGAGTTTGGTCACGCACAATTCTTTTTGTAACATATCATTTTCAAGCGTTCTACTATTTGAGCAACTATCATTGTGAGCCATCAGTTGTTGTTTTTTATCCTAAAACAAGGCACAAAAAAATCCCCAATCGAAACCGATTGGGGATTTTTTATAAATATTAAGACTGTTAATCTTGTCCTTTTTCTTTCTTGATAACTTCTTCTGCAAGGTTTTGCGGAACGAAGTCATACATCGCAAAAGTAAGGTTAGCCGTTGCACGACCAGATGAGATTGTACGAAGGTCAGTTACGTAACCGAATAACTCGGATAACGGAACGTTCGCCTTAATCACCTGAGACCCAGCCTTTGTATCCATACCTTTCATGATACCACGGCGGCGGTTCAAGTCACCAGTAATTGGTCCAGTGTATTCATCAGGAGTCAAAATTTCGAGTGCCATGATTGGCTCAAGTAATCTTGCTCCGGCACTTTTAGCCGAGTTACGGAAACCAAGACGGGCTGCCATTTCAAAAGAGAATGAATCTGAGTCAACGTCGTGGAATGAACCGTGGAACAAACGCACTTTCATTGAATCTACTGGGAAACCAGCCAACGGGCCGTTTTTCATTGCTTCGCGGAAGCCTTTCTCAATAGATGGGATAAATTCACGAGGAATAGTACCACCAACAATTTCGTTTTTGAACTGAAGACCAGTCAACTTGTTGCCTTTCTCGTCTTCTTCCTCGTCGCGAGGTCCGATTTCATAAGCAATATCGGCAAACTTACCACGTCCACCAGACTGTTTCTTGTAAACCTCACGGGTTTCAAAGTTATTGGTAAGAGCCTCTTTATAAGCTACTTGTGGAGCTCCTTGATTTACTTCAACTTTAAATTCACGACGCATACGGTCCATGATAATATCAAGGTGAAGCTCGCCCATACCACGGATAATGGTTTGTCCAGTTTCTTCACTTGTTTCAACCGTTAGCGTTGGATCTTCTTCAATTAGCTTCGCAATTGCGTTACCAAATTTATCCTGATCGGCAGATTTCTTAGGCTCAATAGCGTAACCAATTACCGGCTCAGGGAAAATCATTGATTCCAATACAATTGGGTGATCAATGCTTGAAAGTGTATCACCAGTTTTAATGTCTTTAAAACCAACAATTGCACCAATATCACCAGCTTCCAAAATAGGAATTTGGTTTTGCTTATTGGCGTGCATCTGGAAAATACGCGAGATGCGTTCTTTGTTTCCAGAACGGTTGTTCAATACGTAAGAACCTGATTCTAACGCACCAGAATAGGCACGGATAAAGCACAAACGACCAACAAACGGGTCAGTTGCAATTTTAAATGCTAACGCTGCAAAAGGCTGTGTTACGTCTGCTTCACGATAAACTGCATCGCCCGTTTCAGGATCAGTTCCTTTGATGGCTTTTCTGTCCATCGGTGAAGGCAAGATTTGCATCACGAAGTCAAGCATCGTCTGCACACCTTTGTTTTTGAATGCAGTTCCGCATACCATCGGTACAATTGCCATATCGATTACGGCTGCACGTAGGGCGGCAATAATTTCGGCTTCGGTAATTGAATTCGGATCATCGAAGAACTTCTCCATTAATGACTCATCGTAGCTAGCTACGGCGTCCAATAGATTTTCTCTCCAGTGAGCCACATCCTCAAGCATATCTTCCGGGATCGGAACTTCGGTAAAGGTCATACCTTTATCTTCTTCGTTCCACACGATACCACGGTTGTTGATTAAGTCAACCACGCCTTTAAAGTTCTCTTCGTTACCAATTGGTAATTGAAGCGGAACGGCGTTGCTGCCCAACATTTCTTTTACTTGGTTGCAAACGTTAAGGAAGTCAGCACCCTGACGGTCCATTTTGTTCACAAAACCCAAACGGGCAACGTTGTAATTGTTGGCAAGACGCCAGTTAGTTTCTGATTGTGGCTCAACACCATCAACCGCACTAAATAAGAAAACAAGACCATCAAGAACACGTAACGAACGGTTTACTTCAACCGTAAAGTCAACGTGACCGGGAGTGTCAATTACGTTTACGTGGTAATCCTGACCACGGAAAGGCCATGTTACCGTAGTGGCAGCCGAAGTAATGGTAATACCACGCTCCTGCTCTTGTGCCATCCAGTCCATTGTGGCGGCACCATCGTGCACCTCACCAATTTTGTGACTTACCCCGGCGTAATAAAGGATACGCTCCGTGGTTGTAGTCTTGCCTGCATCAATGTGAGCGGCAATTCCGATGTTTCTCGTAAAATTTAAATCGCGAGCCATTTTATATATTATTAGTTCAATTTTGAAGTTTGCAGCACATCTTTTAGATATTTTAACTAAATATAATTACGCACTGTTT
>JANQUM010000168.1 GCA_030731175.1 Spirosomataceae bacterium | reverse complement strand
TATTATTGGCTCGGAAGAAAAGCTTTTGGTTCACCAAAAAGGATTGTTGCACCGGGCGTTTTCGATACTGATTTATAACGAAAAAGGCGAAATGCTTATTCACCAGCGGGCGTTTCATAAATACCATTGCGGCGGACTTTGGACAAACGCCTGCTGCGGGCACCCCAACAAAGGTGAAACGATGCAAGCCGCCGTTCATCGCCGATTGCAAGAAGAAATGGGCTTCGATTGCGAACTCGAATTGAAGTTTAAATTTCAGTATAAAGCTGAGTTTGCTAACGGCTTAACCGAAAACGAAATTGACCACGTTTATGTCGGCAAATTTAACGGAAGTTTTATAGTAAACTCCGAAGAAGTAGCTGATTATAAATGGATTAATGTAAATTCGGTTCGGGAAGACGCTGAGCGAAATCCCGAAAACTATACGGTTTGGTTTAAAGAAATTTTGCAAATCAAAATAGCATCCGAAACTTAATGGTTTCTTCAATTCCTCTAATGTCCTGCACAAATTCTTTGGTGTAGGCTTCCTCAATATCCACGATTACGTAGCCAATTTTCTCGTTTGTTTTCAGGTATTGCCCCGTTACGTTGATGTGGTGTTTGGCGAAAATATTGTTCAGCTTTGCCATAATTCCGGGTACGTTTTGATGAATGTGCAACAAGCGATGCCCGTTTTGTAAAAGGGGCAACTGCACTTCAGGAATATTTACATTACCCGTTGTACTGCCGTTATTGACGTATTCCAAGAGGCGTTCTGGTACGTAAAGTCCAATTCCTTCTTGGGCTTCTTCGGTGCTGCCGCCAATGTGCGGAGTCAAAATAACGTTTTCAAAACCCACTAATTCGCTTTCAAAAGCGTCGTTATTGGTTTTTGGTTCCTCGGGGAAAACGTCAACGCCCGCTCCGGCAATTTTACCTGATTTTAGAGCATCAACTAACGCTGGAATTTGTACGACTTTTCCGCGAGCGAGGTTTAAGAAAATGACGCCGTTTTTCATTTGGGCAAATTCTTCAGCTCCAATCAAATCGTCGTTTTCGGGTCTGCCGTCAATGTGCAAGCTTACCACGTCAGAAACCTCCAAAACTTCCTGCATGGTGCGGCATTTTTTTGCGTTACCGAGCGGCATTTTATCTACGCTATCGTAGTAATAGATTTCCATTCCCATGGCTTCGCCGATAACCGAAAGTTGCGTTCCGATGTGTCCGTAGCCAATCAAACCGAGCTTTTTACCCCTGATTTCGTAGCTTCCAACGGCAGATTTGTCCCATTCGGCGTTGTGCATTTTTACGCTTTTCGGGAAGATTCCGCGGATTAGCATAATGATTTCACCGATGGCGAGTTCTACCACCGAGCGGGTATTGCTGTACGGTGCGTTGAAAACTGCAATGCCTTTTTCGGTTGCCGTTTCTAAGTCAATTTGGTTCGTTCCGATGCAAAACGCACCGATGGCAATTAGGCGGTCGGCGTTTTCTAAAACCTTTTTAGTAATGTTAGTTTTTGAGCGAAGCCCAACGATAGAAACGCCCTTGATTTTTTCGATCAGTTCGTCTTCGTCCATCGCTCCTTTGTGAAATTCTACGCTGAAGCCTTCCCGCTCAAACGCTTCAACGGCGGCGGGATGGACGTTTTCTAATAACAATATTTTTATTAAACTTTTTGGGTAAGATTGCCCACGGGGAAGTTGATTGTAAAACAGGAATTCGTCCAACGAGTTTATCACGAAATCGGCTTTGTCAGCTACTTTTTTGCGGTGAACGTTTTCGGTGAACGCGTAAAAACGGTTGGCAAGCCCAGCTTCTTTGATTTGATAATCCGTGAAACCATCGCCAATGACTGAAACGTGCCCGTCGAGGTTCATTGATTTGACGAGCGTAACTTTGCCGCCTTCGCTTGCAAGTACGTTTGCTTCGTCAATTCCGGTAATGTTATCTTCGCTGTCAAACGTAAACGTATTAGCGTAAACGTTTTCGGGTTTGATTCCGAAAGTTGAAACTATCGGAACTATAAATTCTTTAAATCCACCCGAAACGATGATGATATTTTCGGCGAAGCTTTCTAAAAACTCTTTATTTCGTTCGAAGGAATCGGTAATTTTTCCTGATAAAAAAGTCACTAATTCGTCGATATGCGAACGCTTCGCTTTCAGTAAATCAATGCGTTGACGTAAGGCATCTCCAAACGTTATTTCACCGTTCATTCCTTGCTCGGTCAGTTTCCTGATTTGGGCAACAATGGTAGCCTGCTCAGGGTGTGCCGCCAATGCGATATTTGCGAGCTCGTCGAGTCCTTCTACTTGTGTAAAAGTACTGTCAAAGTCAATGATGAAATAGCGTTTTTCGGTAGTTTCGACCACGATAATTAATGTTTTTTTATTAAAAGAAGTATAAAACTACGCAAGATTGCGGGAACGGAATGCGTGCTTTCGGCTCAAATACGATTAGTATTTCCTGATTTATGAAAAAAATGACGGGAAATCTTTGGATTGTGCAATTATGGCACGGGATCGAAGCCGCTTCCGCCCCACGGATGGCACCTGCGTAAACGGTTGAGGGTTAGTTTGAAACCTTTGAAAAAGCCGTGCTTCTGAAACGCCTGCACCGAATATTCAGAGCAAGTGGGTGTAAAGCGGCACGCCGGAGGAAACCACGGAGAAAGTGCTGCTTGGTAAAGCCGGACGAGGAAGATGGCGAGGTATTTCATTGAAAATAGGTTCCGTAAAAAAGTAAAGCCCCGGTTGTTAAACCGAGGCTTTGTTTCAAAAGGTTCACTTATTCGTTTTAAGCATAAATGCTTTCTTTTCCGAACTTCTTGCAAAGCATAGCATACACTACTGCTCTGTATTTGTTGCGGTTACTGCTGCCCATTTTTTCCATTACTTCGGCAATGGCTGAATCTAATTCAGGGCCGTCTGCAAGTCCTAATTTCTTAATTAGGTAGTTAGTCTTCACGCGGTCAAGCTCGGTTTGATCAGAACCCGATACCTTTGATGAATCAGCGTTATAGATTGAGGGTCCGAGACCTTTGGTAACTTTGGTTAATAAATCTTCGCTAATGCCTAAGCCTAAGTCAGCTACTTGAGCTTTGTAAGTGTTCATTGCTTCTGCGAATTTGCTCATAATTAATTGGGTTTAGATTGGAAATAGATATTTGACGATTACAATAATAAAAATTTTGCGAATGTATTCAAAGCCATTTTATTTTTAAGCTTTTGACTTTCAGCATTTTAATGACCGTCTTATCCCTAATAAGTAACGGTAAAAAGTAATTTATTTTACATTACTCTCGTATTTAGTGATTATTCCGAAGTTATAGTGAACTACTACGCCAAGTCTGATTATTATTGGATTTAATTTTTGAATCGATAAAATCGTGGGATCGCTGTTCACCTGAAAGGAAATTTCGGTTTGGTAGGGGCGGCTAAAACTGCTCATTACTTTGGCGTATGTGCCAATCTCTAAGCCCTCGCCTAATTTTCCACGTAACTCTATTGAGGCTTCCGCCATGATGGGAGTGGAGGCAAACGTGGTGATTTCAGCGAGGCGGATGGTATCTGGCGGAATGCCCGCGTTGAACCGTCGCAGGAAACCTTCTTGCGACTTTGAGACTTCGGCTGCTTTACCGTTGGTATTTACGTAAACTGCCCCGCCAATAAATAGCCGGGTGCTACGTGCCACGCGATCCACAACCCAAACGCTGCGTTGAAAACGGACCGGGATGCTGTTCAGTAAAAACGTTTCCCGAATTGGAATGGTGAACGGGCTGATACTAAACGTACTTGCGAGTTGCATCGGCGTGCGGGCGTAACCAATATCAATCATCCAGCGGTCACGGTAATTATAGCCCACACCCAAGCTCCAATTTACGTTGAGCTGGTTTTCGGGTTGCAACTGCCCGTTAATACTATTTGACAGCGAGTTACCCGAAATGAGCGGACCGCCTTCGGCACGGAAGTAGATTTTCGTTAAAAGTGGTTTGAGATTCGGGAAAGTCAGGGTGCCTTTTTCGGTGCGTTCTGTTGGGAGTTGGTAGTAGGGTTCGGTTTGGGCAAACGCCGAAAACGTTGTTAGAAAAACAACCGTGAAAAGAGTAATAAGCGAAAGTGAAGTTTTCACGATAGGTACTTGATTATTTGTGCCGTAAATTGGAGTTGTCTTTACTATGCTGAACAGGTGCATACTTAATTAGACTTTTTTGTTTTACACGTAAGAACACAAAGTTACGAAGTACAAAGGTCTTATATTCTTAGCGTTCTTCGGGTCTTCGTGGTTCAACAAAACTACAAAAATACGTCAATTCTTTTTTGTCTTCATATCACAAAACAACTTTCTCATTTCTGACAATTCAAACAATAATAGGTTGTTCTGCCGCCCACTTTTTCTACTGCGAGTTCCTGTTTGCAATTCGGGCAGGTAGTTTCAAAGTCTGGTTTTCCCCAGCCCCTTGCGTGAATAAGGTAGCTGTCAGGAAAATGTACGTAATTCGCTTCCTTTTCGATGGCTAAATTAACGACATTTTTCATAGCATCGAAAATTAGTTGAATTTCAGGGTCAGCCAATGAATGAGATTTTGTGGACGGATTTATTTTCGCCTGAAACAGTACTTCGTCCACAATCCAGTTGCCAATTCCTGCCACTACAGATTGATCCAGTAAAACACTTTTGACAACAGACTTTCGTTTATTCAACTGTCTTTTAAATTCTTCAAACGTGATTTCGGTTACGTCTGCATTTACTTTTTTCTTTTTCAGGAAAGCATCTACATCGGATATAACGCTCAATCGCTCAAATTTGCGAGGGCAAATAAAGCCGAGTTTGAAACCCGAATCGAAATAAAACACCATTCGGGCGTGTTTGGGGCGGTCGGCGGTGTCTTTGTAATAATGCACGTCGCCGCTCATGCCGAAGTGCATGTACAGCCACGTGCGGTTGTCGAGTTCGAGAAAGAGATTCTTACCCACCCGTTTGCTGCCAATAATTTGCCTTCCTTTAATGCCCGAAATAAATTCATCCTGCGGGATGAGTAGCAGTTTTTTCGGATCGTCCACTTCAAAATCGATTATTTTTTGGTGGAAAATTGTCCCCTCTAAATAGCGGCGGTAGGTTTCAACTTCGGGCAGTTCGGGCATGGTAGCGAGTATTAGAAAAAAGCTGATTGATTTATTTTTACAACTACGGTTGGGTTGAAAGGTTTTGTTTTTTACTTTTGTGGCAAACGAGTAATAAAATCTTAAGATATTTTATATAATGGCAAATACTTCATTGAAATCTGTACCCGCTTGGTTAATGCTTTTAGTCTTTGTTTTGATTGAGGCAACACTCTGGACTTTAGGAGATTTATTCACTTTTTTGGTTGGTACGTTTGTGACGATCCTTGTTTTTGCAAACGGCTACGACCGCACGCACCAAGATGAAGCACATTAATTGAGCTTAAGAAATAATACTATTGAAAAATCCTTCCCAATTATTGGGAGGGATTTTTCGTTTAAAGTCCTGTTGCACTTCCTCAAGAAATAAATCTGCTAATAAATATTGAAATTTACCCATGAATTGGCAAACGCTTTTCTCAAACCGCCGTTTTAACTCTTCGTCCCAAAATACGCAAGATCACAGCCGTGGCGATTATATGCGGGATTATGACCGCCTGATTTTCTCATCGCAGTTCAGAAGGTTGCAAAACAAAACACAGGTTTTCCCTTTACCAGGAGCCGTATTTGTGCATAATCGGTTGACGCACAGCTTAGAAGTTGCGTCCGTTGGAAGGTCGCTTGGGCGAACGGTAGGGGAGAAAATTGCCGAAAAACACGGGGATAAATTAGATGAAATTGCGGTAGATTTCTACCGTTTTGAGCTTCCGGCGGTTGTCATGACGGCGTGCATTGCCCACGATATTGGCAATCCGCCTTTTGGTCATTCTGGCGAAACCGCAATCAAATCATTTTTTGAGGAATTAGACGAGTCAAAGAAGAAACGCATCTCGGAAGAATTGACCGAAAACCAATTTAACGACTTCCTGAAATTTGAAGGAAACGCTAACGCATTTCGGATTTTAACTAATATTTTTCTGAAAAACGGACTCAAACTTACTTTTGCTACGCTTGCTTCCATTATAAAATATCCAACAAATTCTACCAACGGTTTTGATAAAAAAACGGGTTACGTTTCCACGAAAAAGTCAGGCTTCTTCGATTCCGAAACTTCTTATTATCAGGAAATTGTAAAGAAATTGGGGATAAACGTAATTGACGAAGAAAAGCAAGTTTATGCTCGGCACCCGTTTGTTTTTTTGGTGGAAGCCGCCGACGATATTTGCTACCGGATCATAGATTTAGAAGACGCACACCGCCTCAATATTATTTCAACGCAGGAAGCTCTTGACTTACTTTTACCCTTTTTTGAAGGTCAGGAAGTGTACACTTATTTAGAAGGGAAGTTGCCGAAAATAGAAGATAATCAGCAGAAATTGTCGCTACTGCGGGCGATGCTTATCAATCAATTGACAAACAAATGTGCCGATGTTTTCATGGAAAACGAAGGCGAAATTTTGAACGGAACGCTCAATAAACCACTAATTGATTTGCTCGACGAACGCACAATTGAGCTGATTCAGAAAATCGACGAAATTTCCCTTAAAAAAATCTACCGTCACCAGGCCGTAATTGAAGTAGAAATTGCGGGTTATCACGTAATTGGCGGTTTGTTGGATGAGTTCGTCTCGGCGGTGCTTGCTCCCAAAGCGGCAAAATCTAAGATGTTATTGCAATTGCTGCCCGTTCAATTTACCATTAAACCCGAAGACAGTCTGTACATTAATCTGCAAAAAATAGTGGATTATATTTCGGGTATGACCGATATTTACGCCGTTGACCTCTATCGAAAAATAACCGGAATTGAAATGCCGCAGTTGCGGGGGTAATTTGCTGCCACAAAAAAAATCTCCACCCAAAAGAGCGGAGATGTAATTTCTTCATTGAAGATTGCCGAAAATTATTTTGCAAATTCAGCCTTTAGTTC
>JANQUM010000167.1:136-7043 GCA_030731175.1 Spirosomataceae bacterium | reverse complement strand
AATTAATGACTGGAATCTGCCAATCAACGCCCGAAATTTTGCCCAACGGAAAAATCAGACTTCACGAAAAATGGCAATGGACTTCCGGCGATAAATCAAGCGGAGAATCAGTGGTTGAGGAAGTTTGAAAAAACTCAGCAACTCATCTTATCAACTCGTCGTTGGTGTCTTCCCCCTTCAAACTCAGTTTTGAGGAAAGTTTTTACGCAATCCACAGCTAATTCCTCGCTGATGAAGCGGGCTGGAAGGCAAATTACGTTGGCGTTATTGTGCATTTTGATGAGCTCGGCTACTTCGGTATTCCAGACCAATCCGGCACGGATTCCCTGATGTTTATTCGCCGTCATGCAAACGCCGTTTCCGCTTCCGCAAATCAATATTCCTACATCGTGTTTTCCTTCTTCAATAGCGGCCGCTAATGGATGAGCTGCGTCTGGGTAATCCATTGACTCTGGAGTGTATGCTCCGAAATCTGCCGTAGCGTAGTTTTGTTCCTGCAACCAACGCAGAATGTATTTTTTGTGGTCAAATCCGGCGTGGTCACCGCCGATGGCAATGCGTAAATCCATTTCTACTAAGTTTATCGTGTTCGGGATGGCAGTTTATGAAAAAAAAGCATAAACTTTACCCCGCAAATATACGTTCAATAACTCCGTAAGTGAATTACTTGCGGGCAAATTATAGTTTAAAAGCGATACAAAACAACATGGAAAACTCGAACGATACGTCGAACGACGACCTACGCATAAAAGAAGCATTCAGCGAAAAAAACTGGAACGAGATTCAGAGTCAGGATTCGTGGCAAATTTTTAAAGCCATTTCCGAATTTGTGGAAGGGTTTGACAAACTCGGAAAAATTGGCCCGAGCGTTTCAATATTCGGTTCGGCACGTACAAAACCTGATAATCCGTACTACGAAATGTCGGTTGAAATTGCCGAAAAACTCGTTGGAAAAGGCTACGGCGTGATTACGGGCGGTGGCCCGGGAATCATGGAAGCCGGCAATAAAGGAGCTCAACAAGCTAACGGAAAGTCGATTGGTTTGAACATTGTGCTACCGTTTGAGCAAGTACCTAATCAATACGTTGACTTAGATAAAAGCATCAATTTTGATTATTTCTTTGCTCGAAAAGTGTGTTTTATCAAGTACTCGCAGGGCTTTATTGTAATGCCTGGAGGTTTTGGAACAATGGACGAATTATTTGAGGCGTTAACGCTAATTCAAACCAAGAAAATTGGCCGTTTCCCGATTGTACTCGTCGGTACCAAGTTTTGGAGCGGAATGCTCGAATGGATAAAAAATGTGATGCTTGAACAAGAGCATAATATCGGGCCAGACGACATGAACCTCATCAAATTAGTTGATACACCAGACGAGGCAATTCAGGTAATCGAAGATTTTTACAATAAATATTTATTGAAGCCGAACTTCTAAGAACCGTTTTCCATCACTATTTTATGGAGTATATAGGCTTTGTGTTAGCTCTTTTTATCGGTGTTACGCTCGGAACAATCGGGGCGGGCGGGGCAATTCTGACCATTACCGTGCTGGTTTACATTCTCGGTTTTTCACCCATTGAAGCAACAACTTATTCCCTCGTAATTGTGGGGATTTCTTCGTTTGTGGGTTCTATTGACTATTTCAGGAAAGGCTTGGTTGATGTTAAGAAAGGGCTTTTCTTTTCATTTCCGGCGTTTGTGATGGTGTTTATCATGCGGAAATTCGTGCTACCGTCATTGCCCGAAGTCATCTACGAAAGCAGTTCGTTTACGCTCTCAAAAGACTTATTGGTCATGGTGATTTTCGCCTTGCTGATGATCGGGGCTTCTTATTCGATGATTGTGAGCCGTAAAAAAGCGATTGAACTCACAAAGCAAGAGGTAAATTATTGGCTAATATTTCTGGAAGGCTTAATCGTTGGGGCGTTGACAGGTTTTGTGGGAGCCGGCGGCGGGTTTATGATTATTCCGGCGTTGGTACTTTTTGCAAAATTACCCATGAAAAAAGCTGTGGGAACCTCACTCCTAATTATCACTATAAATTCGGTATTTGGGGCAATTGGCGACTTCTCCGCCGGAGTAGCAATGGACTGGAGTTTTCTGATAAAATTTGCCGGATTCACTATTCTTGGCGTTTTACTCGGAGGTAGATTCACAAAATCAATTGACGGCGAACGCCTCAAACCCGCCTTCGGCTGGTTTGTGCTCATAATGGGCGTTTGGATATTGGTGAAAGAAACACTTCTGTGAGTTAAATCACCGAGTTTTTAAGTACAATTTCCGACCTTTGCACGTTGAAAATAAAATCCACAAGTATATGAATAATATTGTTGCTGCTTTAAAAACCAAATGCCCTCGCTGCCATGAAGGCGATATGTTTATTAAAAATAACCCGTATGCTTTAGGCAATATGATGACTATGCATACGCATTGCTCAACCTGTGGCTTGCGTTACGAGCGTGAGGCGGGTTTTTTTTACGGAGCAATGTACATCAGCTACGCCATCAATATTGCATTATTCGTGACGGCTACCGTTGGATACTATCTATTTTTAGAATCGGTGGTAGATTGGCGTTGGTATATCTTTGGATACGTTGCCTTAACGTTTTTGTTGACTCCCGTAATTTTCAGGTTATCACGCTCAATATGGATAGCAATCATGACAAAATATGATCCCGAAAAACGCAGCGAAAGGTAGTCTTCTGATGAAATTTTCAACCCAAAGAATTTATGTCGCACAAACTCCCGCTTCCGATTGATAAAAACAAAGCCGATGCCATGGTGGCGTTTAGCCGTTTACTCAATATCATGGACGAGCTGCGGGAACAATGCCCGTGGGATAAAAAGCAAACCAACGATACATTACGGCATTTGACCATTGAAGAAACCTACGAGCTTTCTGATGCTATTTTAGAAGGAAATTCTGACGAAATAAAGAAAGAATTGGGCGATTTAATGCTCCATCTCGTCTTTTACGCCCGAATTGGTTCAGAAAACGGTGATTTTGATATTACAGATGTATTGCACGGAATTTGCGAAAAACTGATTTCACGGCATCCACATATTTACGGCGATGTAAAAGTAGCCGACGAAGAAGAAGTAAAGAAAAACTGGGAGCAGTTAAAACTCAAAGAAGGAAATAAATCAGTGCTTTCGGGCGTGCCGAAATCTTTACCGGCTTTGGTAAAATCCATGCGGATTCAGGAAAAAGCCCGCGGCGTGGGTTTTGACTGGGAAGATAAAACCGAAGTCTGGAAAAAAGTAGAGGAAGAAATTTCCGAATTTAAGGAGCATTTCAACGTTGAAAACGGCGAAATAACCAACGCAGAAGCCGCCGAAGATGAGTTTGGCGACGTTCTTTTCTCTCTCGTAAACTACGCTCGTTTTGCTGGAATAAACCCAGAAACGGCACTCGAACGCACAAATAAGAAATTTATCAAGCGTTTTCAATACCTTGAATCAAAAGCCGACGAACTCGGTAAAAAACTACAAGACATGACCCTCGCCGAAATGGACGTTTTTTGGGAAGAAGCGAAGAGGAGTTGATAAAAGTGACTCAAATCTCAAACGCAGTCTAAAACCAACAATCTGCAACATAGTTGGTTATTTGCACCTTTAGCGTGGATGTACTCAAAAAAAATGCCCTCCTGAAAAGGGGGGGCATTTTTGTATACTGTTAGCTAGTAAATTGTTCGCAGGAATCTGTGAACAGATTCTCAAATCTCTTATCTCAATTTATCAAAAGCGACTCTCTCCGTCGCATTTTTCCTGCTGGAATTCCGAACATCATCTTAAAGCGACGACAGAAATAAGCCGTGTCTTTATAACCAACTTCCGCCCCAATTGCCCGAATACTTTTCTTAGAAGTACGCAGTAAGTTCACGGCGGCTTCCATGCGTTGGTATTCGATGTAATCCTGCGGGTTTATTCCCGTCAACATCTTGAAATACTGCCCCACGTAATCTTCCGAAACGTTGGCTACGTTGGCAAGTTGCTTGTTTGACAAATCACCGTCGATATTATCTTTGATGTACGTGAAAATATCTATCAAACGTGGGTCTTTAAAATACGTGCTATTTGTGGCGAGTTGCTCCACAAATAGTTGATTTTCAAGAATATGACGCACAATTTCGATGACAATTTCTTCGGTTTTATTGGCAATTACTCTTCCTCTTCCGGGCATATCCGAAACGTCTTCAATCAGAATATCTTTAATCAGACGAGCCAATTTTTCGTTATTTTTGATAAAAAACGGCGGGATATCCAGTGAATTAAAGAAATTCACGGAATCAAAAACCTTCGCTTCAAACGCAACCAAACCAACCGAATTTTTTACTTTCCCGATTTCTTCGGGTTTGTAAGTGGCATCAAAATAATATTCTCGGCGGGTCATAAACTCTTCAAAACTAACTCTTTTGGGTTCGCCAGAGCCGTACGTAATCGTGCTTGCTTTTCCGCCAGGAATAAAGAGTAAATCTCCTACCTCCACTTTCTGCTCAACACTCGAAACCTTCACGTCGCCGTCGTAAAGAATCATAATTGTGTTTTCTACATCGTAGAAGTTTTTGATTTCAACGGGTTGTAAAATATTTATGTGGCGTGATTTTGCAAATTTTACGCCCAGTGACTCTATAATTTTATTGTAATCTTCCATGTAAGAATAATGTAATGTGCTTCCTTTTTTTAATCAACAACTAAAGTGGTGTTGTACAAAACTAATAATTAAACAATGACAATCAAAACACAACAATTGCACAAATGTTCCTTTTGTCATACATTTATTATCAAATATCAGACCTAATCTTGAAATAATCTAACTATTACATCATATTATTTTTAAAAATGGGTGTTCACAACTATTAAAAAACTAAGAAAATGGATTTTTTCCAATAAAAAAAGGCTCACGAAGAGCCTTTTAAGAATGCAATACTAACTAAGATTATTTCAATATTTCACGAGCAATTACCAGTTTCTGAATCTCGGAAGTTCCTTCGTAAATCTGCGTGATTTTGGCGTCTCGCATCAACCTTTCTACGTGGTATTCTTTCACGTAGCCGTAACCGCCGTGAATTTGCACAGCTTCCGTGGTTGCCCACATTGCCACGTCAGAGGCGTAAAGTTTTGCCATTGCGGCGGCTTCAACTATGTCTTTTCCTTCGTCTTTCATTCGGGCGGCACGGTACACCAAAAGTCTCGCCGCTTCAATGCGAGTTCGCATATCGGCAAGTTTGAACTGGATTGCCTGATGCTCAGAAATCGGTTTGCCGAAGGTTTTTCTTTCTTTTGAATATTTTAGGGCTAATTCGTAAGCTCCTGCTGCAATTCCTAATGCCTGGGCGGCAATGCCGATTCGTCCGCCATTGAGCGTTGTCATGGCAAACTTGAAACCAAAGCCGTCATCGCCAATGCGGTTTTCTTTCGGAACTTTCACGTCAGAAAACATTAATGAATGCGTATCTGACGCACGGATTCCCATTTTTTCTTCTTTTTTCCCAACCACAAAACCGTCTAATCCTTTTTCAACGATTAGGCAGTTTATTCCCCGGTGTTTTGCTTCGGCGTTGGTTTGGGCAATTACCAGGCAGATCTCCGAACTGTTGCCGTTGGTAATCCAGTTTTTTGTTCCGTTTAGCAAATAGTGATCGCCTTTGTCTTCGGCGGTAGTATGTTGCGAAGTTGCGTCAGAACCTGCTTCTGGTTCTGAAAGGCAGAATGCTCCAATTACCTCGCCTTTCGCAAGTCGGGGCAGGTATTTTTTCTTTTGTTCTTCCGATCCAAAAGTCTCTAAGCCCCAGCAAACCAATGAATTATTTACTGACATTATCACGGAAGCCGATGCGTCTATTTTAGAGATTTCTTCCATCGCAATTACGTAGCTGATGGTATCCATGCCGCCGCCGCCGTATTCCTCAGAAACCATCATGCCCATAAAGCCGAGTTCACCCATCATTTTGACTTGTTCGGTCGGGAATTTTTCTTCTCGGTCACGGTCAATTACGCCGGGTAATAATTCGTTTTGTGCAAAATCACGGGCTGCTTCCTGTACTGCAAGATGCTCCTCGGTGAGGTTAAAGTTTATTCCTTCTATTGTTGTTACTGCCATTTTAGTTGGTTGATTATAAATTAACTACAAAGTTTTTCTTATTATTTAAACGTTGTAAATAAGTCGATTGTTCAAAAGTAAAATATTTGAAATTAGTATGCAAGCATAACATTAATAAACGTTTTTGAGCGATAAATTAAGTAGTTATGTCGCAGTCGCTTTGGATAATGAAACGAAGTTGAATAGCTTTAACTTTCACAGTACCCATAATTATCCTCTATGATACGCATTTTTACCCTATTTCTACTATTTGCGGTAGCATCTTGTCAAACGGCGAAAACTCCGCAGAAATCTATTGATGCCGACCGCATTGCGAAAGCCAACGAACTTGCTCAACGGTATATTATTACGGATGGTCACGTTGACTTGCCGTTTCGTTTAAAAGTAAAAAACTTCCAGTTGGAACGTGAATACGTTGGTATTCCGGTTGAATCTAAAGACGGTGATTTCGATTTCGTAAGATCAAAAAAAGGCGGACTTGACGCTCCGTTTATGTCTATTTACATTCCGGCAACTTACGAGCCAGCCGGAGCAAAAGCCCTTGCCGATACGCTGATAACGATGGTAAACTGGATTGCGGATAATAATTCTGATAAATTTATGGTCGTGACATCGCCCGCAGAAACGCAAGCCGCCAAAGCAGTGGGAAAAATTGCGTTACCGATGGGCATGGAAAACGGTTCGCCGATTTCTAAGATTGAAGACGTAGCATATTTCAAGAAGCAAGGTATAAGCTATGTAACGCTTACGCATTCTAAGGTTAATCAAATCTGCGATTCTTCTTACGATACGACCCGCGTTTGG